>NZ_RZRX01000193.1:0-12741 GCF_003997405.1 Mesorhizobium sp. M2A.F.Ca.ET.042.01.1.1 | reverse complement strand
CTCGCCGCCGGGGCCCTCCGAGTGTCGCTCACGCGGCTCTCTTGAATTTCGCTTGAGGGCAGATTTAGAAGCGAACTTCTTCGTCGCCAGCGGCGCACCGCCCTCGTTCGTGGGGCGTATATAGTCGCCACCCGATCGAACTGTCAACAGCCAAGATCGCTCTTTTTTCGATTTCTCGTCGAGATATCCACGAAGGGAAAAATGGTAAGCTGGCTTGGTTGAATTTTGGCCGGAGATGCGTTGCCGGTCGCTCCGGCGATAGCGGCCATAACCGCTCTGCCGAGCGGATGCGTTCAACCCGGAAATCGCCCGCATCACTTAGCCGGATGCCGACTGCGGCGCCTGACTGAAGGCCGGTTTAGAGCCGTTCCTCGAGCAATTCGGGCGTGATGTTCCGGCCTGCGTAGAAGATGCCCAGAATCAGCACGCACTCGCCGTCGACAGCGAAAACGATACTGACCCGCACGGCGATAGCCGATGATCCGCAGCCCCGGCATGATCTCCACCCGCTCGGTGCCGCGCTGTGGAAATGTCGACAGGCCAAGGCAATGATCGCGGATGCCGGCACAAAATTCCAGGCAACCGCCGGCGACCCGCGCTCGGCTATGTCGTCATAGAGCTGTTCGAGTTCGGCTTCCTTTCGCATGGAAGACAATCCGGTATTCCATCTCCTACTTGGCTTTCGCCTGCCGCGCGCGATGTCGGGCCTCCAGCCGGGAAAACACCGTTTCGGCGGGGATTCCCTTCGCCGGATCCCGCTGGAGCTCGGCCATGCGCGCCGGGATTTCCTCGCGCAGCCACTTCTCCCGCTCCGCCTCGAAATCCTCGAGCATGCGCAGGCCGGCGCGGACAACCTCGCTGGCATTGTTGTAGCGGCCCGATTCGAGCTGCTTCCTGATGAAGCGCTCATAGTGCTCGTTCAAGGCAAAATTCGGCATAGGGAACCTCCCGCAGAAATATGGGGTCAAGCAGCGGTTATAGCAATAGATAGCAAAAATTGACAGTTCTGATTGATTCGGGCGCGCTTCATCCCTGGCGATTCGGTTGGGGACCGAGCTCCCCGAATCGGGCAGCAGTCGAAATGCCGATCAAGAACGCCGCGCGCTTTAGCCGGCTCGCCGCCTCAGCGGGCGGCCCACACCAGCCCGCGGCGCAGGATGGTGTGCATCTGCGGCACCTGGAATTCCGACGCTGCGTGACCGAGCGACGAATAGAACACCCGCCCCTTGCCGTGCCTGCGCTTCCACACCACCGGCATGACGACACCGTCGATCCACGGCGCATGTTCGCCGGAGAAGGTTGTCGTCGCCAGCACTTCGTTCGAGGGGTCGACATGCATGTAATATTGCTCGGAGCGGTAGGGAAAATCCCCAATGCCCTGCATGATCGGATCATCGCGCCGTACCACGTTCACGTGATAGTCGATGATGTTGCCGGGATGCGCGACCCATTGCCCACCGCACACGAACTGGTATTCGGGCGATTCGCGAAACGCGTCGCCCATGCCGCCATGATAGCCGCCGAGGCCGACGCCGTTCTCGACCGCTTTCGTCAGGTTGGCTTCTTCCGCCTTGGTGAGCTTGGACATCGTGTAGATCGGCACGATCAGGCTGAGCTCGGCGATCGCCGGGTCGGCGAAGGCCGCGGTCGTGTTCTCGACGCGCACGTCAAAGCCTTCCTCCTCGAGCATCGCCTTGACGACACGGGCGCCGGCTTCGGGCTCATGGCCCTCCCAGCCGCCCCAAACGATCAGCGCCTGCCGCATTTTTCTCTCCTCATGCCTCGCGCCGCGAGCGAACATATATGGCGCGCGGGCTTCGAGCGACCATCGCTGCAAAGCTCCGCCGAGTCGAGTTGGAAAGAAGCGCAGGGCAAAAAACAAAGCCCGCTTTCGCGGGCTGTTTTGGTTTGGTTGCGGGGACAGGATTTTGCTTTTCTGTCCCGCGGGGTCGGCTTTGCCTGCTTGCGTGCCCCCTGATGACGGTTCAAATCAGCCGGCCGCCGTCTGCCGGATACAACAACAGCCCGGATTGAGCCGGGCTGTTTTGGTTTTGGTTGCGGGGACCCGATGCCCCTTTTGTCATAACATCGTCGGACTGGTCATTTGGATAGGGTCTGGCGAGTTCGAGGATGCCGAACAGCTCGCCGCGCAGCTCGGCATGAACCTCGCCACGCTTGTCGCCGGGCGTGAGCACGATTTGTCCGATCAACGAACGCAGCGCCTCGGCGGCTGGACGTCCGTCCTCGTGGTCGGCGAGCGCTTGCGTGAGTTGCTCGACCCGCTTGCGGTAGAGAGTGGCGATGTTGGGATGCAGGTCGGGCACGTCAGTGGGCGCGTCTGCCAGACGCGCGGTGATCTCCGCCTTCTGCCTTTCCAGGTCTTCCATTCTCGCCTTCATCGAAGGTTGGTACAGGCCATCCTCGATCGCATCCATGATGCCTGCGATGGCGCGCTCGATCTTGTCGAGTGCCTTGCGGGCCTGTTCGGATTGCACCCGACGCTCCTGGTTGATGCGGTTGGTCTCCTGGGCATACGCTCTGATCGCCTCGGCCACGGCGTCGGCCGAGACCAGCCTTTCCTTCAGGCCTGCGAGGACTCGCTGCTCGATCTTCTCGCGGGTGATGGTGCGGCCATTGTCGCAGATGCCCCGGCGCTGGTGGTTGAGGCAGGCATAGCGGTCTCGCGTGAACAGGCCATAGCGGCCGCCGCAACAGCCGCAGGTGAGCAAGCCGGAGAGGAGGGAGACCGGCCGCTTCATCGTGTGCAGCTTCCTGGCCCGGGCCTTGCGCGTGGCGATCGCCACCACCTCGAACTGCCTGGCGATGGATTGCTGTCTCTCCTTCACGGCCTGCCACAATTCGTCCTCGACGATCCTGAGATGCGGCACCACGGAGCGGATCCATTTGGCTGGCGGATTGGCCCGGGAGACACGCTTGCCGGTGGCGGGATCCTTGACGAAGTGCAGGCGGTTCCAAACCAGCACGCCGGTATAGAGTTCGTTGTTGATGACGCCGGTACCCCGGATGACATGGCCGCGCACGCTGGTATCGCCCCAGTGTCGGCCGAGTGGACCAGGAACGCCTTCCTTATTGAGGTCTACGGCGATCGCCTTCGGGCTCTTGCCGGCGGCGAACTCGAGGAAGATGCGGCGCACGATGGTCGCTTCCTCCGGCACGATCGTGCGGTCGCCCCGGACGGGCTCGCCTGCGGCATCGAGTTTCTTCAGCACGCGGTAGCCGTAGCACAGCCCACCCCCGGCCTTGCCCTTCTCCACCCTTCCCCGCAGACCACGATGGGTCTTGAGGGCAAGGTCCTTGAGGAACAGGGCATTCATCGTGCCCTTGAGGCCGACATGCAGCTCGCTGATCTCGCCCTCGGCCAAGGTGACGATTGTCACGCCGGCGAATTTGAGATGCTTGAAGAGGCTGGCGACATCTGCCTGGTCACGGCTAATGCGGTCGAGCGCTTCGGCCAGCACCACCTCGAAGCGGCCGCGCTGGGCGTCGCGTACCAATTGCTGGATGCCCGGCCGCAGCACGGTGCTGGCGCCGGAGATCGCCGCATCCTCATAGGTTCCCGCAACGCTCCAGCCCTCACGCGCCGTCTGCTCGCGGCACAGCCTCAACTGGTCCTCGATGGAGGCATCCCTCTGGCTGTCGGAGGAATAGCGAGCATAGAGTGCGACACGGGTCATGGCGGCGGATCCTCTCTCTTGTTCCCAAGGGGTTTTTCATCCGGCCCCCTGCCCTTTCCCTCTTGGCGGCCCGGCCGATTGTCATTGGCCACGTCTCCCGCCTCGAATGCCTCCCGTGCCATGCGTCGGCCGATCAGTCGGGCGATGTCCAGTACCACCCGATCCAGCTTGGCCGCCGCCACGTTGTCAGGGCGACCCTCGAGGCTGACGAGGTCGCCGTTGTCATTCGCCGCAACCAAAGCCTGTGGCCCGGTGCGGGTTTCCTCTGACATGGCGGTCGCTCCCAATGGTGGATCGACCTGCCATCAGAGGCTATCTGACGGCGAAGGAAAGCACGGAGTTCATGTCGTAGGGCCACAGCGTGCAATGACTTGTGCCGTGCGGTTTTCGTCTCTCAATCGTCAAGGGTCGGGCTGCAGGCAACAATTGGTGAGGGGGCGGGTCACAAGACTACTACATCTCCACGGCATTCCGCCGCGTCTTCCTCCTTTAGCGCAGCGACCAGCTTGACTGCGGACTCCCAATGCCTGGCAACATCGCTCCGCGTCCTTTCCCGGCTCGGGCGACCAACCGGCAAGTCTCCCGCGACCGCCTTTAAGTCACGCAGCACCGAAGCTATGTGCGGCCAGGGGAAGTCGGTAGGATCACCAATATCTCGATCAGCGCCGACGATCATTTCCAACTTGGCGATGGCGCCGAGAAGCGACGTAGCCGCGACTTCAGGGACAGAATCCTGGAACTTGAGGGCATCGGTCATCGCAAAGACCTCAGCCTCGCGCGCAACCGCATACTCCCGAGGACCGCCCTGGGTGCGCGCCGTTCGCTCTTGAACTCGCGTCCGTGAATCTGCGGCCAACACCTGAATTCCGGGATTGACCAGCATGCGGCTCTCCAGCCGCTGTTGCACGCGACATAGAAGCATGGAGACGTACCGAGCCATTTGCCAATCGCTCAGAAGCAGAAGCGCGGGATCGCGTGGGGCCGCCGGTTGCAGTTCCGGGTCGTTGCGGCTTGCGGCGAGAACATTCGGCTTTTTCGCTGCCACAGCATGGTCTCCTTCCGTGCGGCAAGCTTCGCTCAGTGGTTCCAAAACCCATGAGAAGCCGGCCTTCCGAATGTGATTTGTAGAGAATACTCCGTGGTGAAATACTCTGCAAGGCGCTGGTGTCGGATTCATGGAGATCCGAGAAGCGTTCGCGCAAAACCTAAGAGCTCTGCGGCGGGCTAGAGGCCTGTCACAGGAAGAGCTTGCGCACCGGGCTGGGATCGATCGCACCTATATCAGCGCTTTGGAACGCAACGTGTACAACGCGAGTATCGACGTCGTTGACCGACTGGCTGAAGTGCTGGATGTGAATGTCGCAGAACTGCTGAAACGACCCTCAGCTGACCCGCAGAGATCGAAGTCTGAGCCTGACGAATAGAGAAGTTGATAAGGTTGTCGGACCCATGGCCATGCGTGAGCATTCCGCGCGTATTCTGCGGGAGAACGGCCTAATGCAGGAGGACGTTGGAAGCGCGCCCTGAATTCAGTTCATAGGAATGAGCTTGGCGGAAGCCGCGCGCGCGCCATTAACAGGCGCTGTAGCGTGCGAGCGGCCAGCGGCTGCTTCGCGCCTCACTTTCGGACGTTCAAGGGCCAGACGCTTATGTCTTATAAGCTGCCGTACCACTGGGCGCGGTCAATGGCTGAGATGGGTGGAAAGCGGAACGGCCGATTTCGGATTGGTTAAAGAAGAAGCAGTCTTCAGTAGCTCAACGCTTTCCCGGTTCGCCTAGCGGCGGCGTCCGCGCTCCGAATGCTTGTCGAAGGTTTCTTTGAATTCACGGTATTGGTGATAGAGCTTCGCAACGTATTTCTCATGGTGGCGCAGCAGGTAGAGCACAAAGAGACAGAACGCGACCGAGCCCGCCCGGAGCAAAATGCCAGTCGAATAGCACCAAAAGGCCTCGCATGTCCTCCAGCTAGTGAACCTGCCTTTCCATTGGCCGGTCGTGACAAGCAATATGAGCCGCCAGCTGGAGAAGGCGAGAACCACCAGAACCACGGCGTAGGAGATGATCTTCGCTCTCTTGGTCATCCGACTGCCCCCTTTATGGCATGGCCCCGAAAGCAATTGCCAAGGCCGGGCTTCGGTTCATGATATAGCCTAGGCCGAAGACGGCGGCGAGGGCGTCGGGATCGACACAGCGCACACTGGTACAGGAACCACCTCGCGAAACCATAAAGATCGCAGTCGGAATCCGAGTTATCAGCGGCGGCGTGCGGGCAGCTGAAGGATTCGCAAATTTCCCGAAACTTGCGACAGATATGATCCAAGATACCAGTAAGCTGCAAGGTCCGCTTTCAGCGTCCTTGCCTCCGGCCATGAACGGCAGAGATGGGGTCGTTTGCTGAATGTCGGCTCTCTCTCAGCATCTCAGTCAGAAGCGGACAGTCGGCAATCGCCCCCCAACCAACCGAGCAAAAACCTTGCCGTTCCTCCGGTGGCCAATCACGGCCGAAGGAGAAACGAAATGGGACATTCTCACTATGACGCCAACGCTCTCGATCGTCGCGCGTGGAACGCGGGTAAGAAGGTCGGAACGAAACGGCCGCTGAAACCTCGGCAGATATGGGCGATCCGGTTTTTTCTCGATCGACAGCGGCGAGTGCGCGATCGAGCCCTCTTCGATCTCGCAATCGACAGCAAGTTGCGCGGCTGCGACCTAGTCAAGATCAAGACCGGCACCTTGGTTGTCGGGTCGGAAATTCGGACCCGCGCGATCGTCGTGCAACAGAAGACAGGGCGACCGGCGCAGTTCGAGTTGATGAGCGATGCGCGTTACAGCCTTCTCGCATGGCTGGAACGGCGTGGTGGCACCGTCGACGACTATGCGTTCCCGAGCCGAATCGACCCAAAGCGTCACATGAGCACGAGGCAGTATGCCCG
This sequence comes from Mesorhizobium sp. M2A.F.Ca.ET.042.01.1.1, assembly GCF_003997405.1. Lineage (NCBI taxonomy): Bacteria > Pseudomonadati > Pseudomonadota > Alphaproteobacteria > Hyphomicrobiales > Phyllobacteriaceae > Mesorhizobium > Mesorhizobium sp. M2A.F.Ca.ET.042.01.1.1. The sequence goes on along the minus strand of NZ_RZRX01000193.1, from coordinate 6,113 downwards.
CCTCGTGGACGAGTGGGTCGTGGCAATCGGACTTCGACCTCAGGAATACGGGACGCATTCGCTGCGACGGACCAAGCGTCCATCATCTACAAGGCGACCGGTAACCTGCGCGCGGTCCAGATTTTGCTGGGCCACACCAAGATCGAGAACACAGTCGGTATCTCGGAGTCGACGTAGAAGATGCCCTCGAGCTAGCCGAGGCGACGGAGGTCTGACTGGATGCGGGTCTACCGTCTCGGTGGGGCCGCGAAGCGCCGAGTCTCTGTCGTGCGGATTGGCTTTGCCTGTTCCCAAAGCAGACGTCTTGAGCGGCTGCTAGCTGGCCCGAGTCCGATTTTGGCTCGAGAGCGACGCTCTTAATTGCGATGCTTAAACGCAAATCCTGGATTTTCCGGGCGAGCGGAACCGGTTGACAGTCGGCAGGCACCACAGCTTTCCTACTCCGTTGTGCCGGCTTTTTTCCTACGCCGGTTGGTGTGCGACTGCGCGACGGCCAGTTTCAACTCGGGTGTGATCTCCACAGGCGCATTCTCTGCCCCATGTGGGCTCTGCAGTCCCTCGACGTGAACGGTCGGGAATGGGAGTTCGATGCCCTGCTCCTTGAAGGCCTGGCGGAGGCGTAAAAAGAATCTCCCCTTCATCGCGAAGGCACCTCCCGGTCTGGTTGTGACCTTGACCCTCAATACGATGCCATACTCACCGAACTCCTGTACGCCCTGCATCTTGATCGGTTCGATCACCCAGTTTTTGAATTCGGGATCTTCCGCCAGTTCGAGGCCTATCCGCTTGATCAGCTTGCGAGCGAACTCGATGTCGGTGTCATAGCCGACGGTGATGTTGAATTTGTCGGTAACCCAGTCACGGCTCTGGTTCTGGACGGCTCCGAGTTCACCGAACGGTATTGTGAACAGCGGGCCACGATGGTGGCGCAGCTTTACGGAGCGCAGCGAAAAGCTCTCCACCGTACCCCTGTAGCTGCCCGATGAAATGTATTCGCCGACACGAAATGCATCGTCGAGCAGATAGAACACGCCTGAGATCACGTCCTTGACCAGGGTTTGCGCCCCAAAACCCACAGCGACGCCAACGACGCCGGCGCCGGCGATCAGGGGACCGATCTGGATACCGACCGAGGCGAGCATCATCAGCACCGCCATGACGATGATCACTGCCAGCAGAATGTTTTGGATGATGGGCAAGAGCGTGCGCAGCCGCGCCTGCTGCGGATCGACGATCGGTGCCTCCTCGGCGTCGATCAGCGCGTGCTGCGCTTCGATGCCCAGCTTTCTCTCGATCAAGGCCTTGATGATCGACCAGCCGAAATCGGCGGCAAGCGCAATGACAACGACATTGATCAAGCCGCGCAATATGAGAGTGGTCGTCGTGTTGCTGTCCTGCATCGACTGCATGTCCAGACCCCAGGCACGCGCAAGAAGGTAAGCCGCCGCCAGGATCAAGATCATCCGCACTGCGCGATCGATGACAGCGATCGTGACCGCCGGGATCGTAGGCCGGCCAGCCTCTTCGGAACCCGGCCGCAGGACGAAATTGACCCCGCGCTGCGTCAGCACGATTGCAAAAGGCAGGACGAACGCGGCCAGGGTAAACCAGAACCACGTATACAAGCCGGCGATGCGCTCCAGGAACAGAGCGACGAAATAGACAGTCAACAACCATGTCGCTTCCGTGTGGTGATGCGCACTCTCTCGCTGTGTTCTTGGCCGGCGCCAGACGGCAATCAGAAAAAGCAGCAGCAGCACGAAATCGGCGCACAGCGACAGGACCACCATTCCGTCCTGATCGATGCCGAGACCCGGCAAGAGGATAAACGTCGCGGCGAAGAAGGCGAAGACGCCGACGATCCGAGGCAGCCAATAGGACCAATGGTCGGCCGTTTCGTTGGTGATCGGCAAGGCGCGAACCTCATCGGCGTACTCGATCTTCCTGAAGGAAGGGACGAGCACAACCAAAACGTACAGGCGCACACTCCATGTGAAGACTGCCGCCATCAGAAATGTCAGCACGATCTCACGGATGAGCATTGGCCAGTCGAACAGCATGAACGCGCCGGCGCTGCCCAGCGCGAACGAGACGATCAGCAGGCTGGAATATAGCGTGCGGCCGCCAATCTTCTTGGCCCGCCCGATTGGCGTGTCCTTCGGCTGCGCGATAATCCAAAGGCGAAATGGACGGGTGAGCTTGTAGGTTGCCCGGGTGAGCGCCAGGCCGACGGCGATGAAGAGCGCAATCAGCAAAAACACGCCGGCAGATCCCCTGCTGGACATATCCTCCATGATCGCTGCCCGAACGCGCGCGAACTGGTCTGGCAGTGAGGGCAAGGTGCGCACGATTCCTTCGATATGATGCTTGATCCGATCGAGCGTCGAGGACGCCATCGTAATCATCCGGCCTGGTGCGGCCACGGCGTCGGACGATGCGGCGGCGGGTGAAGCTCCTGCCGCGGCAGGGGCTGCCATTGAACCGGTGTCCTGATTTCGTTGTTCGGCCATCCAGCCTTTCACCGACGGATCGTCGAGCAGATCGAATAGCTGTTTGACCTTTTCAGGCGGGACGGTCGCCGTCCCCTGCGCCTGTACCGGACCAGCCAACAAGAGGGCGATGCCAAAGACGAGCGGCCCGGCAATCAGGACAAACATCGCGGTCAGAGCTCCGAGACGTCGTGCCGGGCGCGCCAGATTCCTGGCTCCCAATCGTCGAATCATGAGGCCTTCCCACAAATCGGCAAGCAAGACATCCATGCCCGCGAGCACTCCGATCGCACCAATCACGTTTATCCGGCCCCCCTTGCCAGCGGTCGATGAGACACCAGGCTGATCCGCGTTGGCGGCACGTCGGTGCGATGCAAGTGCTGAAAAACTCCGCGGCATTGCCTCGAGACCAACATGTCAAGTTTCCAGGGGTGCTAGCCATCGCGCCCAAGGCGCAATCATTCGATACCTTGGTCTATGGTTTCCTACGTGGGAGATTCACCAGGCTGCACGTGCGGCACGCGCGCCGACACCGGCTAGCCACGAGATGCTGGCCACGGTCAATGCTTCGCCGGCTCTGTCGGACCAAACGGCAACAGGCTTAGCTCCGAAGGCATAGCCCTGTTTTCGCGCAAGAAGCCGATCAACCGCGATGTCATTCCCCGGTCTTTGGCCAGTGCTTCCGATACTTCCGTATGTATCCAACCATTCAGTCGTCTAATCGTCTGGATACAACCCGTTCCGTATCACTCTGGCGCAGTGTCAAACATTGGAGAAGAATAATGAAGCTCATCGCACTTGCTGCCGCGTCTCTTGTTGTTTCTGCCGGAACCGCACTTGCCGGCAGCGATCACTACGGGTCAGAAAAGGCGACTCCTCCCGATAGGTCGCATACCTCCTCGATGACGGATGGACATGCGAAACATGACGCCAGTCAAACGGTTCGACAGCTGGTCACGCCTAACGACAAATACGGACAGGGTATTTCGGGGCGCTAGACCGAAGCAGCAGAAGGACCGCTCGGTCTTTCCTTCAGAGCGAGCGGCGAAACGGTAGAAGAAGCCTAGGCATATAGGGCTCCGCGCCGTGCATTCGAAATTGTGTAACCGACATTCTCCAGGCACAAAAATCGAACTGCTGCCAAATCGAGCCGGCAGTTACCATCGATGGCACGCGCCGGCCTTATCGCGATTTCTACCGTCTGTCCCAGCCCTTCATTGCGGGAACAATGGACCAAGGTATGGACCGCATGCTTCCTCGGCACGATGGCCTGCACCTCGCAAAGCCCGGCATGGTTGGATCTCTCTAACGCGACGGAAATGGAGGTTAGGAAATGACACCGCGTCCAGCTCTTTCGAAGGCACTGCACATCGTCCTGAGGCTCTGCGGCGTCGACATGGCGGCGCCTCGAGCAAGGCGCAGCGGCAGCGCTGCCCAGTCTGATCACGCGAAGGCTCAGCGAGTTTACACACGCCACGGGGTCAGAATGTCCATCTCTCCCAGAGATCATCGGACCGCGAGTAAATTCACTCCCCTGTAGCGGAAGGCAGCTGGTCAAGGAGTCTTGGCCGATGACCATACGATGGACCCAAGAGCCAGAGGTGACGTGAGGCCGCAGCGCCTGCCTCACTCGATTACCGGGGCGGTCCTTGAGGATAACAAAGGTGGCCACCGGCTCTGCTCGAGAAGGTCGGACGGTGCCACCTGTCATGTGAGCCAGCGCACGGCCTAGGGCGGCCTCGTTGCGTTCAGGACTAGAAGCATTGGTTGAGGTTTTTCACCGAACGGGATTTGTCATGGACTGGTGGATCGCTCCCCCTCTCTACATGGCTCTGGTGGGCGTCGCCGGAATTGTTGTCTGGAACGTCATTCCGCGGAGTCGCCCCAATACAAGGCTGGTCGTTCAGATTGCCTTCTTCCTTGCAATGTCGGTTCTCCTTCTGGACGGTGCCGTCGTCCCGTACGAGATAACCCGGAGCGGAGAGACAACGGCCCGAGCGATACTTTTCGGTGTGGCGAAAGCGCTCTGGTGGGTTCATCTTGCGTGGGCGTTGATCGGTTTCGTCCGCATTTTTCTCGTCTTCGAGGGGAAGCCACGCGAGGCAAGGCTCCTGCAGGATCTCGTCGTTGGCGTCGTCTATGTCGGAATGCTGCTGTCGGTCCTCGCTTTTGTCTTTGGCGTGCCGGTCGGAACCCTGATCGCCACCTCAGGTGTCTTTGCCATCGTCCTGGGCCTAGCCCTGCAGAACACGTTGAGCGATGTATTTTCGGGCATCGCACTAAACCTCGGCCGCCCCTATGCGCTGGGGGACTGGATCGTTTTGAGTGACGGCACCGAAGGCCGGGTCGTAGAAACCAGTTGGAGGTCGACCCAGGTGCTCACCTGGGCACACAACGTCGTTGCACTTCCGAATAGTTTTCTGGCCAAGCTTGGGTTGACCAATGTGAGCAGGCCAGACGACAGCCATGGAATTGCTTTCACCATAAGAATCGCACCGACAAAAATGCCTGCCATCGTGGTGGAGGTGATGCGTACAGCCTTGCTGAGCTGCAACTCCATCTTGAAGGAACCGCCGCCCATAGTTGTTATTCGGGATTTGAATGCCGTGGCGATCGAGATCGATCTACTTGTGCATGTCGAGAATTTTGGCCGACGAATAGCCGCGCGTAATGAAGTCTTCGATCTTGTCTACCGCCACGCCAAGTCCACAGGCCTGCTGCTTGCGGCACCTCCCTCGTCGATCGCCGTGAGCAACCTGCCGACTGAAGAGACGGCGAGGCCGCCCAGCGTCACCCCGATTGACCTTATAAGGGCCTTACCGATTTTTTCGGCGCTGACGAACGACGAGCAGGAGGCCCTTGCCGCGACGACCTCGGTTCGCACCTACCGAAAGGGCGACATCATCGCACGACAGGGAGAGATGCTGCCGTCGCTCATGATCGTTCGAGCCGGTATCGTCGTCCGGCAACTGGGCGAGGGCGATGCCCGCATGCAGGATGTCGGTCGTCTCGCGCCCGGCGACTTCTTCGGTGAGACAGGGCTGCTGGCCGGCATCGGCGAGACGTCGACATTGCGAGCGTTGACCCATGTCGTGGTCTACGAAATTGACCAGAAAAGCTTCGCTCCCTTGCTGCTCGCCCGGCCCGAAATGGCCGAAGATCTCGCGGCGGTGCTGGCGACCGGCATGTCTGCTTTAGGCGAAAGCGGCGCTCCGGAACAGCGACACGCGAGCTCGAGATCTGCCCTGATAAAGACCATTCAGACGGTCTTTCGCGACATCCGCTCCGACGCCTTTTGGACACCGGGGCCTCGCAAGAGGGCAGGAAGCGATGACCATCCTACGGAGCGAGATACCTAGTTCAGGATAGGAAGGATTGCTTCCCACGGACGCGCCCACGGAACTTTATGTCTGGCGCGCGATTGCGGCGAAGGTCAAACATCGCGACATCGAGCGGATCCGGCTCGTGGCGCCCTCGCAGCCCGCTTACCATCGGCCTGAGGCTGGACGGGCGTGGCCTTCGTGCTCCATTTGCAAGCCCTCAGCCTTGATCGGTTTGTCCGGCGTCAAGTTCCGACCGTGATGCCGGCACTCGCAGGATCACGGTCGTGCCAGCCCCCAGGAC
>NZ_RZRX01000192.1:0-12836 GCF_003997405.1 Mesorhizobium sp. M2A.F.Ca.ET.042.01.1.1 | reverse complement strand
ATTTCTTCCGGCGCGACGCCGCCGGTCTTTGCCAGCCACGAGAACACCGGCGGCACGTCGATCGCCTCGAGGTCGAGCTCGGCCGAAAAATCCTTGGGCAGCACGCGCGGGATGTTTTCCGGGAAACCGCCGCCGGTGATGTGGGCCAGCGCCTTGATGCCATGCGTGTTGCGGATCGCCTTCAGGATCGACTTCACATAGATGCGCGTCGGCTCGAGCAGCGCCTCGGCGAGGCTGAGCTCCTCGTTGAACGGCGCCGGATCGCTCCAGGCAAGACCGCTCGCGGCCACGATCCGGCGCACCAGCGAAAAACCGTTGGAGTGCAGGCCGGAGGAGGAAAGGCCAAGCAGAACGTCGCCTTCGACGATGTCGTCTGTGGGAAGCAACTGGCCGCGCTCGGCCGCGCCGACCGCGAAACCGGCAAGGTCGTAATCCTTGTCGTGATACATGCCGGGCATTTCGGCCGTCTCGCCGCCGATCAGCGCGCAGCCGGCCTGCCGGCAACCCTCGGCGATGCCGCCGACGATCGCGGCGCCCTGCTCCGGATCGAGCTTGCCGGTGGCGAAATAGTCGAGGAAGAACAGCGGCTCGGCGCCCTGGACGACGATGTCGTTGACGCACATGGCGACGAGGTCGATGCCGATCGTGTCATGCTTGCCGGAATCGATGGCGATCTTGAGCTTGGTGCCGACGCCGTCATTGGCCGCGACCAGCACTGGATCGGTGAAGCCTGCGGCCCTGAGGTCGAACAGGCCGCCGAAGCCGCCGATCTCGCCGTCCGCGCCCGGCCGGCGCGTCGCGCGCACCAGCGGCTTGATCTTCTCGACCATCAGATTGCCGGCATCGATATCGACGCCCGCCTCGGCATAGGTGAGCCCGTTCTTGCGCTTGGCCGGATCGCCCTTGCTCATCGTCGGCTCGTCCCTGTTTGTCATTGCGGGCTCTTCGCATGAATGGTTTCGGGGAGCAAGGCGCGAGAGCTAATCTCCCCCCTTGAGGGGGAGATGTCGCCAAAGGCGACAGAGGGGGTCGCCGCGCGTAGAGCTCGGCCGCCGTCCCTTGCTATAAAGCGCATCGGCACTTCATGCGCGGCGACCCCCTCTGGCCTGCCGGCCATCTCCCCCTCGCGGGGGGAGATTACTCGCTTCGCCGCCCCGCTACTTGCGCCCACTTCCCATCTCCCTAATCTTTTTCCCAACAAGAGACACGACGGGACATCACGTGACCCTTCCCAACATGATCACGATCATGCGGCTGCTGCTCGTGCCCGCCGTGGTGCTGACCATGCTGCAGTCGCTTTGGGGCTGGGCCTTCGCCGGCTTCCTCGTCGCCGGCATCTCCGACGGCGTCGACGGCTTCATCGCGCGCCGCTGGAACCAGTCGTCCCGCCTCGGCGCCTATCTCGATCCGGTCGCCGACAAGCTCCTGCTTGTCTCGGTCTTCGTCGTCATGGGCTTTGCCGGCGAATTGCCGCTCTGGCTGGTGGTCACCATGGTCTCGCGCGACGGGCTGATCGTCTGCGCCGTGCTCCTGTCCAGCGTGATGAGCAATCCGGTCGAGGTGAAGCCGCTCTTCGTTTCGAAGGCCAACACCGCCGCGCAGATCGTGCTGGCGGCGCTGGTGCTGGGCGAGCTGGCCTTTGCCGTGCATCTTGGCCCACTGCGGACCGCGCTCATATTGCTGACCGGGGTCTTGACCGTGGCTTCGGCCGCGGCCTATCTCGTGGCTTGGCTAAGGCATATGAGCGGCTATGGCGAAGGCTCCCGAACGAGCAACTCCCAGGACGACAACACCAAGTCGGGCATCGGCAGATCGGGCGGCTCCGGCACGGACGCCTGACCACGATGGCGCCGTGATCGCCGCTGACGACAGCTCCGGCGCGCTTCGTCGCCAGGTCTTCTTCTGGCTGGCGACGGCGGTTCTGCTGGCGCTGTTCCTCTATGTCTTCTCGGGCATCCTCCTGCCTTTCGTCGCCGGCATGGTGCTCGCCTATTTCCTCGATCCGGTCGCCGACTGGCTGCAGCGGCTCGGCCTCTCGCGTCTGATGGCGACGGTGGTCATCCTGATTGCCTTCATCGTCGTCGTGGTGCTGGCCTTCGTCATCCTGGTGCCGGTGCTGGCGACCCAGATGGCCGATTTCGCCCGCAAGCTGCCGGAATACCTCACACGCCTGCAGTCGCTCATCACCAGCTTCGACCCGAAATGGCTGGAGCAGCGTTTTGGCGTCAACGCCGCCGGCCTGCGCGACGGGCTGAACTCGCTCCTGACCTCCGGTTTCAGCCTGCTCACCACCGTCTTCACCTCGATCTGGAGCTCCGGCGTGGCGCTGGTCTCGGTGGTCAGCCTGTTCGTCGTCACCCCGGTCGTCGCCTTCTACATGCTGCTCGACTGGGACCGCATGGTGGCCGAGGTCGACGGCTGGGTGCCGCGCGACCATGTCGAGACGGTGCGCGCGCTTGCCCGCGACATCAACACCGCCACGGCCGGTTTCGTGCGCGGGCAGGGCACGCTATGCCTTGTGCTCGGCGCCATGTACGCCACCGGGCTGACGCTGACCGGATTGAACTTCGCCATCCTCATCGGCTTCTTCGCCGGGGTGATCTCCTTCATCCCCTATGTCGGCTCGCTGACCGGGCTGGTGCTGGCCGTCGGCGTCGCCTTCGTCCAGTTCTGGCCGGACTGGACGATGATCGTGCTGGTTGCCTGCGTGTTCTTCGTCGGCCAGTTCATAGAGGGCAACATCCTGCAGCCCCGGCTGGTCGGCAAGAGCGTCGGCCTGCATCCGGTGTGGCTGATGTTCGCGCTGTTCGCCTTCGGCGCGCTGTTCGGCTTCGTCGGCCTGTTGATTGCCGTGCCGGCCTCGGCGGCGATTGCCGTGCTGGTGCGTTTCGCCATCGCCCGCTATCTCGAATCGCCGCTCTACAAGGGTCACGCCACAGGGCCCGTGCCGCCATTGCCGGCCGATCGCGGCGGCGGCCACCGTTCGAAGCGGGGCTGAAATGGCTGCTCAGCCAGCAGATACGCCGCGTCAGCTGCCGCTCGATCTCGGCCACGGCACCGGCTATTCGCGCGACGAACTCGTCGTGTCGGGCACCAACGTGCAAGCCGCATCGCTGATCGACCGCTGGCCGGACTGGCCGTCGCCGGTGGTCGTGCTGGCCGGGCCGCCCGGCTCGGGCAAGACGCATCTCGCACGGATATGGCAGGAGCGGGCGCATGCGCTCGCCATCCAGCCAGGCCGGATCGGCGAGCACATTGCCGGCCTGGGCATGAGGCCGGCGCTCATCGACGACGTCGACAAGGCGGCGATCGATGAGCAAGGCCTGTTCCACCTGATCAATGAAGTGCGCGGCGCGGGCTCGACGCTGCTGCTTACGGCACGGCGTTTCCCCTCGGCCTGGCGCGTCGCGCTGCCGGATCTCGTCTCGCGGCTGAAAGCGGCGGCGACGATCGAGATCCACGAGCCCGACGATCTGCTGCTTGCCGGCGTCATCACAAAGCTGTTCGCCGACCGCCAGGTCGAGGTCGAGCCGCATGTGGTGCAATATCTGGTGCGCCGCATCGAGCGTTCGCTCGGCACCGCCATGCGTGTCGTCGAGCGCCTCGACCGCGCCGCGCTTGAGCGCAAGACGCCGATCACCCGCGCGCTCGCGGCCGAGACGGTCAGCGCCATGGACGAAGGGCAGGGCGAGTTCGATATCTAGGAGTTCCCCTTCTCCCCTTGTGGGAGAAGGTGTCGCCGAAGGCGACGGATGAGGGGTGCTCTAGGGAAAGCCAGCGTGTCACTTCGCTGGAACACCCCTCATCCGTCTCGGCGCTGCGCGCCGATCCACCTTCTCCCACAAGGGGAGAAGGCAAAAAACTACGCCCATACCCCGGCCAGATGCCGGGCCAAAAGATACACGCCCGTATGCGCCGCGATGTAACAGGCGGCGACAAGGACGAAGACCATCAGGCCGGCGGATCGCTACCGGGCGACGCCGTTCTGGCGTTTGCTCGGCCGGTTGTTCCAGACCCATAGGCCAGTGCACAGGATTGCCCAGACGACCATGACCGGAACCGCGAAGCCGTAATAGGCCAGGTAGGCCGGACCGATCAGTGACAGCAGCGCCTCGAGAACGGGCATCGACAATCCCCCTTTGTCCGAAGTCTAGACCGGCGACAAAGTTGGGAGCGAGGGGGATTGTTCGAGCCGCGTCCCGGCCTGTGCGGCATCCGTGGGAGCCTGCGGCGTAGCCGTCCCATTCCGGAACAGTCTTCCCGGCATCGATCTTGCAACGCCGATAGTGCCGGTTGATCCCGGCCCCGGTCGCGTTCCAGATCGGGTTGTAGGCTCGCCGGGCTCGAGGTTGTTGGGGTTCTCGCCCGGCGGGTTTGCTGTCGCAGCGGTCAATGGGCTCCGCTTACCCGTTCATCCTGTCCCGCAACCGGCGCAACCAAGCGGCGAAGGCCTGACCATGGGCTGCATGCATTGGGATTTGATCAAGGTCATCTACTGCCACGAATGCCGCGCCGCCAGCCGTGACGATCGAATTTGCAGTTCACCAATCGTGCGGTGACGCCGGAGCAGCGGAACGGCTGGACGCCTTGTCCATAAAGCGGCCCGACAGTTCCGCACTCTGTTGGGGTGCGCTGGGTTAAACCGCCGGGCCTAGCCGACTCGGGGTGGGGAGTCGGCCGACGCAGAGGTTACATTAGTAAGATTGCATGAATATCACGGTTGGTTACATTCCACCGGTTTCGCTGAACTCGCCGGGCGAGGCCCCCAACAACTGCCTCAAGCCCGACGAGCTGCCGGAGATCAACCCGGCAATCGCTGCCTTGCAAGGCCGATGCCAGCGTTTCCGTCCTTGAATGATACGCCTTAGCCTCTGAACGCCTTAATGGAACATGTCGTTTATCGAGATGCTGGGGCGCCCATGGAACCCTGCCGCACCGATTCGCCAATGGCAGCGACACTTGCCAAATTTCGCTGGCAGGAACGACTCAACTCGGCGAGCAGGCGGGTTTGGCCGTAAGTCTTGATTTTAATGGTCGGAGTGGCGTGATTCGAACACGCGACCCCCTGATCCCAAATCAGGTGCGCTACCAGGCTGCGCTACACTCCGACGTCCCGCGGCGTATAGGGGGCGCACGCCCGGAAGGCAACACAAAAACGGAGCGCGGTTCGATCCGGCCGATGATGCTGTCAAGGTAGCCTAGAGATCGACCTTGGCGACGTTGTCTTTGTACTCCTCCTTCGGATCGTAGCCGAGCAGCATCTTGATGCCGGAGACGACGCTGGAGGCGTCGAGCCAAATCTCGGCCTGTTCAGGCTCGAAGCGAAGCAGCGTCAGCTTCGGATCGTCCCTGCCGCCTTCGAACCACGCTTCCACGTAGCGGTTCCACAGCCGGTCGATCACGACCCGGTCGTTATCGATCTGCAACCGGCCTTGCACCGTTGCAAAAAGGTCGCGACCCTTGGATACAAACGTCGCCGTTGCCTGGCTGCCGGAGGAAAGTCCAAGCACAAGCTCGGTTTCCCTGGCGGTGAAGAACCAGATCGGGCCCCTGGCCTCGGCTTCCAGTTGCGCCGTCATGGGGCGCGGGACGATGTTCGAGCCGTCAAGCCCGATCATCATTGTCATATCCGATTTCAGGGCTTTCCAGAATTTTGCTTCGAGCTCATCGGGCGTCGGCATCTCGCTTCCTTTCATCAGAGAAAGGCAAACGACCGACCGTCCTGTCTGTTCCTTGTGGCGGGCTCAGCTCTTCAGGCCAGCGATCTTCCTGGCGATCGCCGCGGCCTGGATTGTCGAGTTGGCGAAGCAGCCGCGAATGCTGGGCCGCATGCCGGTGAACCAGAGCCCGGGCAGCTTCGGGTCGTTCGCGGCGCCGTTGAACAGCGGCACGCCCTTGGCGTCCAGCACGCCGAGCTTGCCCAGCATCGGTTCCAGTCCGGTGCGGTAGCCGGTGGCGGCGATGACGATGTCGGGGGCGATCGACTGGCCATTGTCGAGCACGACGCCGTCGCGCCTGAATTCGCGCAGCTGCGGCACGACGATGATGCGCCCGGCCTTGATGGCCTCGACCGCGCCGTCGTCGGCCGCGATCGCGGTATAGTCGGAGCCGAGCCGGCTGGCGCCGCCCGACGGGGCAGGGGGCAGGCCGTATTTCGTCAGATCTCCGAACACCAGGCGTTGGGTTGCCGCCATGACCGCGTCGGCGAGCCATGTGGGCAGGTTGGCCATGAGCGGCGATATGCGGTGCACCGCGATCTTGCCGATGCGCTTGGGCAGCAGCGAAGGTCCGTTGCGCGCCGAAAGCCAGATCTGGCCGGTCTCGACACGGGAAAGATGGTTGAGCGCGTCGAAGCCGGAATTGCCGGCGCCGACCACCAGCACCTTCTTGCCGGCATAGTCGCTTGCCTTTCCGAAATCGGCCGAATGGATGATCCTGCCGGAAAAATCCTCCATGCCTGTCCAGGCCGGGATGAAGGGTTGCCGGTCCCGTCCGGTGGCGATCACCACATATCGCGCCGCCTTCAAGCCCTCGCTTGTCCGCAGCAGCCAATGGTCGCCTCGGAATTCGATCTCGTCGACCTCGACGCCGAAGGCGACGGGCAGCCGGTGCGTCTCGGCGAACTCATTGAGATGGCGCGCGACGGCGCTGCGGTGCGGGAAGGCCGGTGTCCCCGCCGGATAGGACACGCCTGGCAATGAGGAGAGGTCGCGATGCGTGTTGAGGTGCAGATTGTCGTGGCGGCGGTGCCAGGGCTCGGCCAGCCTCTGCTCGCGCTCCAGGATCTGCGTCGTCACGCCGGCCCTGGTCAACGCATGCGCGGCGGCAAGCCCGGCGGCGCCCCCGCCGACGACAATCGTGCCGTCCAGTATTGCTGGCTCGCCGGTCCCCAACGGCGAGACTTTCGTATCCGCGCTCATTCGTATCTTTGTCGTCGCCATCATGCCATCAAGTGGCATGACCATGTATCCGATGTATGCCGCTCGCAGGCCAAAAGGAATAGGTGCGTGTTGCAGAGCCCCCCGGCATTGTGTCGCGGATTTTGCAAGCGCCGGCTAAAGCATGTCTCCCGAAAGTGGGAACCGGTTTCGGGATAAAGACATGCGTAAACTAAAAGGCTTAAAGCGCATGGAGCGAATCCGAAGGATCGCGACGCGCTTTAATGAACCGGGTCGGCATGGCGATGGACCAGCTTGAACGCGCCATCCTCCAGCCGAAACACTTCCGTCACCCGCAAGGTCATCTCGGTCGCCTCGCCGTTCTTGCCGATGCGCGCCTTGGCATGCTGCAACCCGCTCCAGAACGCCAGATCCCCGCTGGAAGATGCTTGCAGCACCTCGAGGTCGGTGTTGCCGCCTTTGTGGAAGTTTGCGGCGTCGCGTTCGTAACGGCCGGCAACCGCTTCGGCGCCTTCGAGATGGTCTCCGCGCGGTGAGAAGAATGTCGCCGGCCCGGCACGGGTGACGATCGCCTTCAGCGAGGAGGCATCGCCATTGACATAGTCTTCGGCGATCTTCTCGCGCTGCTTCATGAAGGCATCGAAGGCCGAGCCGCCAGGATGCACCGTCCTGATCCAGCTTTCCAGGCTGGCCATGAAATTTTCGAGGAAGGTGGCGGTGTCGGCATTGGTCACCGCGCCTTTGCCGTCCAGGAGTTCCGCGACATTGCCGATATAAGCCTCCGGCTGCTGCATCACCGGCATGTCGAGGAAGGCGAAGGTTTGTCTCAGCGCATGATTGGCGCCGAAAGCGCCAAGCTTATGCGGTGTGACACTGACGACCCCTGCGGGCAGTCCCTTGAACACGCTCCTGCCCGATGGGCGCGAGCCGACATCGAGCGCGTTCTTCAGGCAGCCGGGGATCGAGCGGTTGTATTCCGGGGTGACGAACAGCACCGCGTCGCATTCGTGCATCGCCTCACGGAAGGCCGACCACGCCTCTGGCGGGTCGTCACCGTCCAGATCCTCGTTGTAGAGCGGCAGGTCGCCGATCTCGATGAAGCGGCAGCGCACCGAATCCGGCGCGCGGGCCGCAAGCGCCTTGGCGATCTTGCGGCTGAAGGACTGGGCGCGCAGGCTGCCGACAAGCACGGCGAGCTGCAGGACGGCATGTTCGGTTGCATTGGTCATGGCGAAATGTCCGCTTCTGATTGAGGCTCACAGGATTGCCCGGCCCGGCCGCCCGACCTTCGATAATGTCGCCGGCGCGGCGAGGTTCCCTGCGCCGTGGGGGCGCAGGAGCGCCTGCGGCCTTGCCGCCGCGGCCATTGCACAGTAATGACGGGTTGGCGCGAGAATTTCGGGCTCCCGATGGGACCCCGCAAATGGCGCCGAACAACGGTGCCCGATCGCCGGGCGGCAAAGAGGTGGTCATGTCCGCGCGCATTTTCAGTCCAGCCAAAACCGCGATGCAGTCCGGCAAGGCCAAGACCGGACATTGGGTGCTGGAGTTCGATCCCGCCCAGCGCAAGAAGATCGACCCGCTGATGGGCTACACAACCTCCGGCGACATGCTGAGCCAGGTGAAGCTCACCTTCGAGACGAAGGAAGAAGCGGTGGCTTATGCCGAGAAGGAAAAGATCGCCTATCGCGTCGAAGAGCCGAAGGAAGCCAAGCGCCGGCAGATTTCCTATTCGGACAATTTCCGCTATGACCGCAGGACGCCCTGGACGCACTGACTTCCCGAGTCTTGCATCGCTTGGCGTAACGCAACAGCCGGCCCGGCCGGCCGACGGTCCCGTAGCTCAGCTGGATAGAGCACCGGCCTTCTAAGCCGATGGTCGCAGGTTCGAATCCTGCCGGGATCGCCAGTTTATTCAATGGGTTACGAGATCTACGTGACTCCGGATCTAAACCTCAGCCAGCAACTCTACCACGAACTCCACGAACGCCCGCACCTTGGCGGTGCGGTATTGTCGCGAGGGGTAGATCGCGTGGAGCGGGAAGAGCTCGTCCGACCAGTCCGGAAACAGGTCGATCAGCCGGCCGTCGCGAACCTGCTCGCGCGTGGCGAATTCCAGCACCTGCGCGATGCCGGCACCGGACAGGCAGGCGTTGAGCATGGTCGGTGCGTCGGAGGTCATCAGCCTGGTCCGCACGCTGAGTGGCAGCGCCTCGTTGCCGCGGCGAAATTCCCACTCATAGGCGCGGTTATGCGCGGCGTCCCAGAAATCGATGGCGTCGTGGTCGGGCAGGTCGGCAGGGTGCCGCGGACGGCCGCGGCGCTCGATATAGGCGGGCGCCGCGACGGTGAGTATGCGCGTCTCGAACAATTTGCGCGCGGTGAATGAGCCGGCCGGCGGATCGCCGAAGCGCAACGCAAGATCGAACCCGTCCGCCACCAGGTCGCCCACCGCGTCGCGCATGATGAGCTCGAGGCGAAGCTCAGGATAGAGCGCCAGGAACCGGCCCGCGTGCCCGGCCAGCACCAGCTGCGAGAAGAACGGGTCGACATTGACGCGCAGCCTGCCGCGAACCACCGAGGTGGCGCCGGTGGCCTCGACCGCCGCCTCCTCGATGCCGTCGAGGTGAGGACCGACCCGCTCATGGAAGCGCCGCCCTTCGTCCGTCAGGTGCATGGTGCGGGTCGTGCGGTCGAGCAGCCGCACCCCGATGCGGGCTTCAAGCCGCTGGATGGCGCGGCCGACGCCCGAGGCGGTCATGCCGAGCGAGTCCGCTGCCCGCGCCATCGAACCGGCCTCGACCACCGCCATCAGCACCGTCACGCCGGACAGCAATCTTCCATCATAGGGCATCCGCCATTCCCAACCTGGAGTCCGGATTATGATGACATATCGGCGCTGGGATCAGCAAGCCAAGGGTGTGAAAAGACCGGCCAGAGACCGCCGGCCAGTCGTGGCCGCCGGCCGTGATCCCGTTCAACCAGCACAAACGAAGGAAAGATCATGTACGCAGTTACCGCCATTACCGGCCGCGTCGGCGGGGTTCTTGCCGAAACGCTGCTGGCATCAGGCCACAAGGTTCGGGCCGTTGTCCGCGACGAAGCCAAGGGCGCGCCGTGGCTGGCCAAAGGCTGCGAGGTCGCCGTCGCCGACCTCGGCGATCCCGGGCCTCTGGCCGCCGCACTTTCGGGCGTCGAGGGCGCGTTCATCCTGTTGCCGCCGGTCTATGATTCCGAACCCGATTTCCCGGACGTGCTGCCGAAGATCGCCGTCGTCCGCGAGACGCTGCACAGGGCGCTGCCGCGCAAGGTCGTCGTGCTGTCGACGATCGGCGCGGACGCCACGCAGCCCAATCTGCTCA
Source organism: Mesorhizobium sp. M2A.F.Ca.ET.042.01.1.1 (assembly GCF_003997405.1). Taxonomy (NCBI): domain Bacteria; kingdom Pseudomonadati; phylum Pseudomonadota; class Alphaproteobacteria; order Hyphomicrobiales; family Phyllobacteriaceae; genus Mesorhizobium; species Mesorhizobium sp. M2A.F.Ca.ET.042.01.1.1. The sequence goes on along the minus strand of NZ_RZRX01000192.1, from coordinate 2,575 downwards.
ACGTTTTGCGCCTGCTGGAAGAGGCGCTCGCCGATCTGCCCGTGGCCGTGACGTTCCTGCGCGCCGCCTGGTTCATGGAAAATGCCCAGTGGGACCTCGCCTCGGCGCGCGATGAGGGCGTGATCGACAGCTACCTCCAGCCGCTCGATCGGCCGGTCGCGATGATCTCGGCCGCCGATGTCGGCAGAACCGCCGCGGAACTCTTGCTCGAGGATTGGAGCGGCCACCGGGTGATCGAACTGGAAGCGCAACACAGGGTGTCGCCGAACCAAATCGCCGCAGCCTTTGCCAAGGCGCTTGGCCGCGAGGTCGAGGCACGCACTGTCCCGCGAGAGCGCTGGGAGACGATCTTCCGCGAGCAGGGCATGCGCCATCCCGAAATGCGCATGCGCATGCTCGACGGCTTCAACGAAGGCTGGATCGACTTTCGCGATCCCCATGCCCTAAGGCGTCAAGGAAGGACTGGGATCGACGAGGCGATTGCGAAGCTCGTCGGCGCGGCCAGGCGGTAAGCGGACTCCGCGGAATCGGCTTTGACGCGGATGGGTAACGCGCAGCGCTTAGAAGTCTTGCGCCACCCTGCCGCTGGTGCCGCCAAGATATTTATCCCAGACATAGTCGCGGATCAGTTTTCGATGGTCCGTAGTTCTGCGGTGATAACTGGGACGGTCGGGGTAGGATACGCCGGCGACATGGAAGAATGCTTCCTCGATGATCTCGTGGCGCCCGACCGCCCCCGCCATCGTCATCGGGGTTTCCCGAGCGACGGCAATGGCAACGTCGCTTGCCCTGTCCAGATGCGAGTAAAAGACGTTCCAGTTTGCGCCGCCAGTATCAAGCCCCATGTTCAAGCGGGGTTCGAAGTTCAGCTTGCACCCCACCGTGGCGGAGAAGCGATAGAAGCAGAAGCCTGCCCATAAATTCCAATGCCGATCGGTCGGCTTCGACTGGTGGATATGATTTTGACCTGGAAGGAAAAGCTTGCCGTACACAGCCTTGCCTTCCATCCTGGATGGGATGTCAAATGGCACGACCGGGAAACAGTCATGATCAATGAAGCCGAATAGCTCGGGCTCCAGATGCCGTATGATGTTGTGATAAGCCCAGGTTATCGCGGTTCCGTGCGATCTCGACAGATGTTTTTCCACCCGCATCGGAAGCGCCAAATAAGGCACGCCTCTTACCTTGCAGATGCTTTCTATTGCTTCTCTCGATGCCCGATCGGTCGAATTGTCGACGACGGCCAGGGTCATTCCCGGAGGGTGCATTTCCCAGGCCTTGGCCAGTGCATCTATGACCCAGGGTGTATTGAACGCCACCGTGAAGCAGACACGCGATGTATCACTTGCCTTGAGATGATCTGCAAAAGCACGTCCAGCAGCTCGGCCGCGATATTCGAAGGCCTTGTATACCAAGCCATTTCTGACTTCCTTCGCCGCGATGACTGCCGGCGATCTGGCTAGGATATCGACAATCTTCAGACCCATCTGGCGTGCATAACTTGACATCAGGAGAAAGGGAAGTCCGCTGTTCAATCCCCCTCGGTTCGATATGGAATAGACATCTAAGGCGCCGCGCCGGACCGAATGTCTCTCCGGCCACCTCAGGCGATGGGCGTGCCTTGATCAGCGAGGTTTTTGTCTGCGGTAGTCCTCACACCAGCTTAAAACGACCACCTATCCCGCTGCTGCCACAGGTCCATGGGAGCTCGCCACAAGCGATACCAGCCGGCCCTCTTTACCTGATCGGCTATCGGAGAGTCGCCATACATGTCGAAGAACTTCAGCACGCGAGGGCTGGCGAAAGCCTTTTTGCCACGTGTGTTGTAGTCGCTGACCGGAAGGCGATGTCGGCTGAGAGACAGGCCATTTCGAGACAGTGCGACACCGATGCAAAACTGCTCGGGTGCGTCTGTATTGGTCAATTCACGTACGGCCAGCATCGCAGAATAAGCCTCGGTTAACGACCCGACATTGGCTCGGTGAATGCCAAGGATTCCGCTTTGCCACATCGGTTCGTGGCCTGTCAGGGTGTAGTCTCCGATCTTGACGCCTTTGCCCGTGAGAACCGGGTAAAGCCGATGCTTGCCCTCGCACTTCCGCATGAAGGAACGGGTCGGCGAAATCTGTCGGAACCCTCTGGATGGATTCACATAAGGATAGTGGTCGGAGTCCATGAAGATCAGACGGTCCGCCCGCTGCAGGATCTTGATCAGGCACGCGGCCTTGATGCCGAAATGATAGCGCCGGCCGAAAGACATCTGCTCCTTCTGGTCGGCGGTGATGGCCATCGTTTCGACCGGGTATCGGCGAAAAAGCTCGGGCCTGTCGGTTGCGATAATTATTTTGGCGCCAGGGCAATTGTGCAAAAGCTTAAGCGCGCTGAGCAGCGCGCCGAAGTGATAAACCTCGTTATCGCCATAGGCGATATAGCCGAAAACGTCGTTCATTCGATCGAAAGGGGAGAAGTGTCCGGGATCCTTCCCCTATCAACACACGCATTCGCGATCCACCCAAAAGTTCCTCCCATGCCGCCCGTCCGAAGTTCCTGGTTGATGGCCCGGCCGATCCGGGGC
>NZ_RZRX01000191.1:0-12889 GCF_003997405.1 Mesorhizobium sp. M2A.F.Ca.ET.042.01.1.1 | reverse complement strand
GACGGGATTGAGCAGCGCCGAGCGCAGATACCAGTCGCCGTCGGCCGGCGTGCTGACGCCGTTCTGGTAGAGCCGGTAGGCATAGGCGCCGGCCACCACAGCCTGGTCGCCCTGGAAGACATAGTCGCCCTGCAGGTTGAAGGTGCCGGCGGAGACGCCGCCGACATTGACGATCTTGATGCCGTCGACGGTCTGCGCGCCGCCGCCGCCAAGGCCGATCACCTTGATGTTGGCGGTTCCCGATGTGTTGCCGGTGATGATGAGCTTGTCGGTGGAAGAAGCATCGCCGTCGAGGATCGCTTCGATCTCGACCGTGCCGCCGGCGCCAACGAAATTGCCCTGGACGGTCAACTGGCCGATCGAGTTGCCGGGCGCGATGACGCCGCCGGCCTGAAGCGTCGTCGACCCCACCGTGCCGTTGCCGCCGAGGGCGCCGCCACTCAGAACAGTTACCGCGGAGTTGGCGAGGGAGCCGTTGACCGAGAGCTTGCCGGCCCCGATCGTGGTGGCGCCGCTCAGCGTGTTGGTGCCGGTGAGGTTGAGATTGCCGCTCCCCAACTTGGCCAGCGTGCCGGTGCCGGTGATGATGGCGGAGAAGGTGGCATCGGCCGGCTGGTCGAAGACCAAAGCCGCGTTATCAACGATATCGCCGGTGCCGAAGCTCGTTGCCTGGCCGATCAGCGTGCCGGTCGAGATCGTCGTGCCGCCGCTGTAGGTGTTCGTGCCGGAGAGCACGAGCGTGCCGGTATCGGTCTTCACCAGGCCGCCGGTTCCGGCGATCTGCGCGGCGATGGTCGCCGTCACGCCGGCGTCGGTCCTGATCGTCGTGGCGGCGGTGTTGGTGGTGAGCGTGTCGCCGGCGATCACATAGCCGTTGGTCATGAACTGCATGCCGGTGAAGCCGACCGTGCCGGCGGAATCATCGACCGTGACGGTGCCGGCCTGACCGGCGAACACCGCGAAATCCTGGCCCCACTTGCCGTTGATCGCGCCGTCGGCTTCCGTCCAGTTGCGGTTCGTCGCATCCCACACGCCGTCACCGCCGTCGATCACGCCGTTATCATGCAGCCCCGTATTGCCGCCGTCCCAGAAGCCCAGCGTCACGCCGGCGCTGGAGATCAGGTTCACCTCACCGGCGATGCTGGTCTGGATGAAGAGATCGCTCGCGGAGACGGGCGTGGTCCCGAACTCAAGTCCGTTGTCAGTCAACGAGCCGCCGTAATTCATGAGCCGGTAGACGCCGGGACCGAAGCCGCCGACATCGGTGATGTTCAGCGTGCCGTCGAGGGTGAGATCACCGTTGACCACGATCAGGTCGTTGACGCCGCTGCCGACCGTCCCGGGAGTGCCGAGCTCGTAGTCGAGATTCGCGCCTGCGTTGAGCGTCAGCGAACCGACCGTGAGTGTGCCGGGGCTGTCGCCCGGCGCGATTGTGCCATCCACCGTCACCGGCCCCGCGATGGTTCCCACCCCCGACAGCGTGCCGGAGCCGCCGACGCTGACCGCTGTATTGCCGAGCGAGCCATCGACACGCAACCTGCCTGCATCGACCGTGGTCGCGCCGGTGTAGGTGTTCGTGCCCGAGAGCGTGAGCGTGCCGGTGCCGAGCTTGGTAAGAGAGCCGCCGGTGCCCGAGATCGAGCCGGAGAACGCGGTGCTGGCGTCGCCGCCGATCGTCAGCTTCCTGTCGCCGAGAGCGACATTGCCGGCGCCCGACAACGATCCGATCGTCTCGTCGTCGCTGTCTATGCCCGTGATGCTAGAGGAGATGGAGGGGCGCGCTAACGACAGCGTGGCGCCGGCCGCCACCGTCACGGCCGAAGCGTCGGGAATGGAGTCGATGCCCGAACCGACCGCGTAGAGCGTGCCGCCCAGGATTTGTGTCGCGCCCTGATAGCTGTTGTTGCCGGCCAGCACCTGGCGATAGGCGCCGTTCTTGACGAAGCCGCCGGTTCCGGTGATGCCGCCGTAGAACAGCGCGGTCGTGTTGGCGAAATTCGTGCTGGTCGTGAGGTCGCCGACAAGCTCCACCGTGCCGGCATCTCCCGAGAGCGTGCCGATGGTCTCGTTGTCGAGGACGCGGAACACGCCGGCCTGGGCAATCACGGCAGACTGGTCGCCGATGGCGTTGCCGCCCTCGGCCTCGAGGGTCCCGCCCAGGATTCGCGTGCCGCCGATATAGCTGTTGTTGCCCGACAAGGTCAGCGTGCCGGCGCCGGTCTTGGTGAGAAGGCCGCTGCCGCTGATGGTGCCCGTCAAGCCAAGGTCGGCATCGGTCTGGAACGTGCCGTTGTCGGTCAGGGCGACATTGCGGCTGCTGGTGAAGGCGGAGGTCGTCTGCAGCGTGGCGCCATTGAAGGTCAGGCCGCCGGAAGCAGCGCCGAGATTGGTGTCGGCGGAAACCGAAAGCACGCCATTGGAGATCGTGGTTCCGCCGGTATAGGTGTTGGCGCCGGTGAGGATGGTGGTGCCGGTGCCGATCTGGTTCACCGCGCCGCTGCCGGAGATGATCCCGCCATAGGTGTAGGTGTCGGAGCGGTCGAAGGCCAAGGTGGCGTTATTGGTGACGTCGCCGAGAATGCTGCCTGTCGTGCCGCCATTGCCGAGCTGCAGCGTGCCTTGCGAGATCGTCCAGTTTGTGGTGACGGTCCCGGTGCCGGTCAGGGCCCAGGTGCTGGTGCCGGTCTTCTCGAAGGCATCGAAGTTCTGGTACTGCGCGGTCGCGCCGATCGTCGAGACATCGAAGCTGGCGTTCGTCGTGCCGCCGAGGCGCAGGACGTCGTCGGTGGCCAAGGCACTGGCGACGACGTTGCCGTGATCTGCGACCCGGCATGGAGCTCCAGGATGGAATCACTCGTCGCGTTCTGGCCGAACAGAATGGCGGTGGCGGAGCCGGTGCCTGCGCGGATCGTGCCGTCGTTGATGACGGTAAGGTCCCACGTGGAGGTGTCGAAAGCGATTGCCGCCGCGCCGTTCCCGCCTTCCAGGGTGCCGAAATTCTCGACCGTCGAGAGAGTTCCGCGACCAAGAACCGCGGCATTGCCAGTGCCGGTGACAACCGAGCCGCCGCGGACAGTACCGAAATTGGTGAAAGTCGAGGGCGCGGTGGCGATGCCCCTGATGAAAACGCCAGCGCCGCCCGAGCCTGTCACCTGGCCATTGCCGCCCTGAATGATGCCACTGGCGTTGTTGATGACCGTTCCGCCATTGAAGAGATTTACGCCGGACCCTGTATTTCCGGCGCCGCTGCTCACCCCGGCGCCACCGCTGACCGTGCCATTATTGACGAAGGTTACGACATTGGTAATGGAGACGCCGAGGCCGCCACGGCCAATTGTCGATGCGGCGCCGCCGGTGATCGACCCGCTGTTGACGAGCTGCGCCGTGGTGCCGCCTACCGTCGTCACGCCGCTGTTGAAGACAAGGCCGCTACCAGCTGGTGTGCTGGTACCAACCTGATTGCCGCCGGCGAGTGTGCCCGAAATGGTCACCGTGCCGCTGGTGAAGGCTCCGCCGGTGAAGGTGACGCTGCCCAGGTTCGTGCCGACCCCGGTGCCCGACAAGGTAAAGCCCTGCGTGTCGATCGACAGCGATTTGGTCGGCGTCGGCAACGTGTTTGGAGCCAGCACACTGATATTCTGCGTCATCACGATCGATGAGCTGGGATCTCCGTCGGCATTCGCCGCATTGATGGCGTTGCGTAGTTCTGTCTCGTTGCTGACCTGATAGATCACGGCCGAGGCCGTGCCTGGAAGCAGGCAGGCGATCGCCGCGCCGCTCGCGCCGGCAAGGAGCATCCTGTTTCGAATACGCCGAAGCGCGCCGCCGCTCGTCTTCATTGATCTGCCGCTCGTAATCCGTTGCCCGTCACGCCGGATCGCCCGCACGGCGCACCGACCAAATCGCCAAGAGGTTAACTTGGCGTTTGATTCCTGTCGCGAAGTTGAATTGTCGATTATTGATTTATCGAGAACCGTTACTTAAAAGCAACATTAGCTGTTTGGAATATAATCAGTATAAATATAAGCTTTAACTTGAATGCGTGGATAGCGAAGGCGGCCGCCGCCAGCGAGAGAGGTTCCGCTCAGCGCATGACCGGCCGACCTGTCGGGCAGGCGGGTGGCGATCAACTTGTCGATGCTGCCGCATTTGCGCGGCACCGGCCCGCGACGTTTGACGATCCGACCGCCCAAGGTACCGAGACTCAAACGCCGGCAATCGCAAGGAGCCAGGCCAGTATGTCGAGCAACAGGAAAAGCAGCGCAATCTGCAATGCCAGCCGCAACCGCTGGATAATCCGCCAGTTGCCGGCCATGTCGTTCTTGATGCGCAGGGCAAGCGGACGATACATGGCCGACATCTTCGCCGGCCTGTCGCCGTCCACGTACTGATGGAGCAGTTCTTCCGGATCGAAGCGGAACATGTATTTGTGGAAAGGCAAAAGCAAAAAGACGATGAGCCCGCCGATGGCGAACAGCAGGGCCACCGCGACCCAATCCCAAAGCCCAAGGCCGTCGGAAAGAGCCCTGCCGCCGAGCAACGAGTTTGCAAATGCCGTGGCAAAGATAAGGCTGCCGGCACGCGTATTCATGTTCTCGACAACGTTCTGCTGATGATCGAGACCTCTCACCGCTTCCCTATAGATGAAGGCGAGACGAGGATTGTCGTCAGAAGTTCCGTCGCTTTCTTCCTTGCCGGGGCGTTCGGCCATAACGGATGCTCTCTGCCGCTTCAGGATGTGCCAGCTTAACCGAAATCCTTGACAGTAAAAACTTAGAGCGGCTCACCGTTTCACGGAAATGGCGAAACGCCCTATCCTTTGTTTTTACGCAATTCCGGACGGAAAAGCCGCTTGCACTTGAAAGGTTGCCGTTTGTCTTGGCGTAAGATTTTCCGTTCATTTGCGTGAAATCAGCGCAAACGCCGTGGATTGGCTGAAGCCGCCCCAACCTCGTCATTCTATGGCGGAGCAAGGAGCGAAGCGACGCGGCGCAGACCATAGAATCCATGCCGTGACTTGGAAGCGCCGCCACGGTGCAAAATTCTGCTCCGTTGCACGCCTTGGCGAAGGTAACGGCATGGATTCCAGGGTCTACGCGACGGAGCTTCGCTCCTGCTCCGCCCTGGAATGACGATCGCGAAGGGCGTTTCGGCCAATCTCCAAGGCATGCTACCTGCCAACGCAAACAGAGCCGACCGGTCAAAATCGTGCCACTAGCTGCGGACGGTCCGGAACCGGTCGGGATCAGCGGGCCACCGGGCGATGCCCGTCGGGCAGGCGGGTGGCGATCAGCTTGTCGATGCGGCGGCCGTCGAGGTCGACCACCTCGAAGCGCCAGCCTTGCGCGTCGACGCACTCGCCGGTCGTCGGCAGATGGTGGAGATGCGAAAGCACATAGCCGGCGACGGTCTCGTAGTCGCGGTTCTCGGGCAGGTCGATGCCCAGCACCTCGGCCATCTCGTCGGCCTGCATGTAACCCGCGAGCAGCCACGAGCCGTCTTCGCGCTTGACGGCGTTCTCCTCCTCGCCTGCCTCGAGGTCGGAGCGGAACACGCCGGTGATGGCTTCGAGGATGTCGGCCGGCGTGACAATGCCTTCGAAATGGCCGTATTCGTCGTGGACCAGCGCCATCGGCACGTCCGATTCCCTGAGCTTCTGGAGCACGTCGAGCGCGTCGGCCTGGTCGTGCACGATGGGGGCGTCGCGCACATGCTGGCGCGGATCCAATACCCTGCCGGCGAGCAGGGCGGCCAGTACGTCGCGCGTCTGGATGACACCGATCATGGCGTCGACATTGCCGTCGCCGACCGGCAATCGCGAGTGCTGCGTTTCCATCAAGAGCTTTCGGGTCACCGTCTCGTCGGATTGCAGGTTGAGCCAGTCGACCTCCGTGCGCGGCGTCATCACGGCGCGCACGGCGCGGTCGCCGAGCCGCATGACGCCGGCGATCATGCGGCGCTCGTCGGATTCGATGGTGCCGTGATGCTCGGCCTCGGCGACCAGCATCTTGATCTCCTCGTCGGTGACCTTCTCTTCCGCCTCGCCGGCCTGGCCGAGCAGCCACAGCACGGCGCGGCCGGAGAGGTCGAGCAGGAAGACGAGCGGCGCCGAGACGGTGGCGAGGATCGTCATTGCCGGCGCGGCCCTGACCGCGACGCGTTCCGGGTCCTTAAGCGCGATCTGCTTCGGCACCAGCTCGCCGACGATCAACGAGGCATAGGTGATCAGAGCGACGACGATGCCGACGCCGACAGGGTCGGCGATGGTTTCGCGGATGCCGGTCGACGCCAGATATTGCGCCAGCCTTTCGCCGAGCGTCGCGCCCGAGAAGGCGCCTGAGAGGACGCCGACCAGGGTGATGCCGATCTGCACCGAGGACAGGAACTTGCCGGGATTGGACCCCAGCGCCAGCGCGCGGCCGGCGCCCTTGACGTTGCGGTCGATCATCGCCTTGAGGCGGGCTGGCCGCGACGAGACGATGGCAAGCTCCGACATCGACAAAAGGCCGTTCACCAAGATGAGGACGGCAACGACGGCGATTTCAACGTAAAGCATGGGCGGTCAATAGCATTGCTGCAGTGCATTCGAAAATAGCCTGCCGGTATTTTTGGAAGATGACAGGCGCAATGTTCAGGCGGCATCCCAAGCTGGCGCCGCGAAATGCCCGACAAGCGCGTCGATGACCACGCGAACCTTCGGCGTCAGCGCGCGGGTGAGGGGCCACACGGCATGGACGACGAGGCGCTCCACCAGACAATCGGACAGGACCATCTCGAGCGCGCCGCGCCTCAGGCTCTGGCCGGCAAGCCAGGTCGGCAGGAAGGCGATGCCGCAGCCGGCGAGCGCAGCGTCCAGCATCGGCTCGCCGTGGCCCAGCACAAGCCGCGCCTTGGGCACGAAGGTCGTGAGACGGCCAGCGCCGTCGCGGATGGCCAAGGGGCGAACGACACCTTCGCGCCCATAGCCGATGACGCTGTGCCGGGCGAGGTCCTCGATGGATTGCGGCCGGCCATGCCGCTCGAGATAGGCTGGGGACGCGCAGATCGCCGAGCGCTGGGCATAGATGCGGCGTGCCGCGAGCGACGATGAATCGTCGAGGTCGCCCATGCGCACGGCCAGGTCGATACCTTCCTCGATCAGGTCGACGCGTCGGTCGTTGAAGGAGATCTCGATCATCAGGTCCGGGAACCGATTGGAGATGTCGAACAGCACCGGCGCGACGCAGCGTCGGCCGAAGGCGAGCGGCACGTCGACCCGAAGCTTGCCCGACGGCACCTGCCGGCGCGAGGCGAGCAACGCTTGCCCGGCCTCGATCTCGGCAAGCGCCCGCGCGCAGGATTCGTAGTAGCTCATGCCTTCGCTGGTCGGGCTGAGGCTGCGCGTGGTGCGGTTGAGGAGGCGCACACCCAGCCGCTGCTCCAGTTGCGCGACCGACTTGCCGATCGCCGACTTCGTCACATGCAGCCGCTCGCCGGCGCCGGTGAAGCTGCCGGCTTCGACGGTGTTGACGAATGCGACGACGCCCTGGAGGTCAGCTGGGTCCATATCGAATTCCCTATTGTAGATTTCAGCTCTTCAATCCGTTGCCGAATATCCCGCATCGGAGCACTATTTTCCATAGTCGGATCGCATAAATCTCTCGCGCACCATCAACCAAGGAGCGCAACGCATGGGCACCGACAGCAACAGATCCTGGCAGATGAGCGGGTTCGGCCTTTCGAATCTGCGACCGGTGAAAGGCGAGATCCCCGATCCAGGCCCGCACGAGCTTCTGGTGCGGACGAAGGCCGTCTCGCTGAATTACAAGGACAAGATGATCGTGGACGGCGTGCTCATCCCCGACCTGTCCTTGCCATTCGTGCCGACCTCGGATGCCGTCGGCGAGGTCGTGGCGGTCGGCGGCGCGGTGAGCCGCTTCAAGGTCGGACAGCGGGTGCTGGGACAGGTGATCGCCGACTGGCCGGACGGCGGCGCGCCGGCCGTGCTCCACCAGCATACGCTGGGCTCCTCGCTTCCAGGCATGCTGTCCCAGCATGTCGTCTTCGGCGAGGACGCCGCGGTGCCGGCGCCGGTCTCGCTGAGCGATGTCGAGGCCGCAACGCTGCCGATCGCGGCGCTGACCGCCTGGTTCGCGATGGCGGAGGCGACAAGATCGGTGCCGGGCCAGACCATCCTTGTCCAGGGCACGGGCGGCGTGTCGCTGTTTGCGCTGCAATTCGCCGCCGCCTCGGCTTGCGCGCCATCGTCACGTCGAGCAGCGACGAGAAGCTGAAGCGCGCCAAGGATCTCGGCGCGTGGCGGACGATCAACTACCGTACCCAGCCGGCATGGGACGAGGCGGCTCGCGCCATGACAGACGGGCTTGGCGTGAACCATGTGCTGGAAATGGTCGGCGGCGACAATGCGCGCCGGTCGCTCAACGCCCTTGCCGCCGACGGTCGGCTGTCCGTCATCGGCGTGCTCGGCGCGATGGAGATCAGCTTTCCGGTCGTTCCGTTCATGCGCAACCGCATCGTGGTCCAAGGCATTTCCATTGGCCATCGACGCGCCTTCGAGCGCATGAACCAGGCGATCGAGGCGCTCGGCATCAAGCCCGTCATCGACAAGGTCTACGGCTTCGACGAGGTGCCCCAAGCGCTCCAGCATCTGGAAAAGGGACCGTTCGGCAAGATCGTGATCACCACGAGCTGAGGGCGCGTGGCAAGGTCACTGCAGCGTCTTCAACACGCCGACCACGGCCATGCCGTCGGTGAAATAGGGATCGCCGCCGCCGTTGCGTCCCGTCCTGGTGGCGCCGATTCCCGGTATCTCGCTGGTTGAGGTAAGCAGACCGGCGGCCTTCAGGTCGCCGATCAGGAAGTCGCGCTCGGCGTCGATGTCTGGACCGATGTGGTGAGTGATGGCGCCGGTGTCGTGGCTGAGGCCGACGCCGCGATCGAAGCTCGCGGCGCCCAGCCAAAGCGGGCGACCGTCGTCGCCGACCGCGTCCGTTAGCCAGAAACGGACATGATGGCGCCTGTCGGCGCTGTCGCCGACCGGTTTCTCGAAGGCCAGGTCTTGGGCGCGGCCCTCGAACAACAGGCGGCTCATCGGCGCATCGGGGTAGGGGCGGGAAAACAGCACACTTTCACCGATATCGATCGCGGTCCTGAGCGTGACGGCATCGGCCGTATCCCAACCCGCGACCGCGAAGGCGTGGACCACCTCCTTCTCGGTGCCGACAAGGCCGACATTGATCGGATCGCCGGGAATGCCCTGCGGCGTATGCGTCACCATCTTGAAGGGGCGGGTGCGAAAACCGCGCTCCCGCCAGGTCCAGAATTCCGGCGCGGCGACATAGGCGAGCGCCAGATAGAAGGCGCAAATAGCCGCAAGCCAGATCGCCGTCCGCCGCCTCAGGCTTCGCTTACCCACGACCAACCGCTCCCAAATCCTTGCGCGACCATTTTATGCGGTGTTGGCCGTTTTGGGGCAAAGGTTCTTGGGGCCAGTGTATTGTCGGTGTGGGATTTTCATGGCCACCACGCGGCCGTCATTCTATGGCGGAGCAAGGAGCGAAGCGACGCGCGCAGACCATAGAATCCATGCCGTGACGTTGCGTCAGGATAAGGCGGTGCAAAACGGAACTCGTTTTGAACCGCTGCAACGCTCACAGGTAACGGAATGGATCCTCGGGTCTGCGCGCGTCGCTTCGCTCCTTGCTCCGCCCGTGGATGACGACTTGATCAGCGTTTCAGCCAATCTCGAAGGTTGGTGAATGCCTTGCCCCCCAAAAAAGCAACTCGCGCTTTTGGCGATTAGCCGAAGTGCCCGAACTTCGTCATCCACGGGCGGAGCGACGCGCAGCGGCGCGTAGACCCGAGGATCCATTCCGTGACGTGGCGCGAGGGATAAAGGGGTGCAGAACAGGGGCCGTTCTAGACCGCCGCAACGCTCATGCGTCACAGAATGGACCTTGGGTCCACGCGATACGCTTTGCCTCCCTCTCCGCCCTAGGATGACGAAGGTGAGATGGGCGTCAATTTCCAACTTCAAGTCAGCGGCAGGCGCGGTAGCCGCTTTTGCGGTTCTTGATGTCGAAATGGAAATGGTTGCGGTGGTCGTAATTGTAGCCGGGCCCAAGCACCGTGGTGAAATATTCGCAGCCGTCGGCGCGCACATTGTTGAGAAAGCCGCGGGTACGGAACGCGAACAGACCGGGCTTGCGCACGTCGATGTCGTTCCCATTGTTGAGCTCGATGCTCATGACGTCGAGGGCGTTGCCCTTGCCGTGCTCGGACAACACGCCTTCGCCGGCGATGTTGCGGCAGGAATAGCTGGAGCCCTGGTGGATCGCCTTGACGCCGGAGAAATAGCGCCAGCGGGCGGCCGGCTGCAGCTCGTTCTTCGTCCAGGCGGCGAAGGTGGCGGCCATGTTGCAGGTCAGTGTCGCCGCCGGCTTCATGGCGACGCTGCCGATCGCGGAGACTCTTACGGGGAAATCGATGCCGCACTGGCCTTCATGGATCGGCTGGACGTCCTGATAGACGACGCCCATCCGCTTCAGCTCGTTGCGGCAGTCGATCTCGCTGGCCGGCATCTGCTCGAGAGGCGACATCGGCTCGTCCATGCGCGGATAGGCGGCCTGGGTCATGTAGGGGTTGGACGGAACAAGGCGCTGCATGCCGGAATATTGCGGCGCGTCGGGCTGTGGCACGGCCGCCGTCTGGCTGCCGACATCGACGGCGGGCTGCAGCGCAAAGACGTCGCCCGTGGTACAGGCCGATATCGTCGCGATGGCGCCGGCGGCCAGCCCGACAATCGCGATCCGCGCGCACTTGTTTCGTTGCGCCGCCACCAGCACAGCGCCAAGCCTTCGAGCCATTGAAAGGCGTCCTTGTCCCCGAATGGCACAAGGTTAGCCCTCAACAGTAAAGGAAAGATCAGCGCCGGCATTCACGCCTGGGGCGGAAATGCGGCGCTGTTCTTGCCGGGGACGCGACCGAACTTCCGGAATTGTGCCTATTGGCAGAAGGTGCCGCCGTGACGTCGCGGTTCCAGGTCGAGATGAAAATGCAGCGCGTGGTCGGGATCGGCGCCAGGCCCGAGCACCGTCTTGAACGGTCCGCAGGCAGCCTTGCGCACCGCGTCGAGGAACTTCGCATCTTTTTCCGGAGGCGCCGGACCGACCTCGATTGTGCTTCCGTTCGATAAGGTGAAGCTCGCAATATCGAGCGCGTTGCCGAAGGCGTGTTCCGACAGTTTGCGGGTGCCGTTGCGCGGGCGACAGACAAAGGCCGAGGCCTGGTTGACCGCCTTCAAATCGGCGCCGAGTTCGGCCTTTGCCGTGGGCTGGACGACATCGGCCATGAAGCGCGCCGCTGCCTCGGCCATCGGGCAGTTGAGCTCGGTGCCGGGACTGACGCCGATGGACTTGCCGAGCGTCTTCAAAATTATCGGATAGGGGATCGAGCAGCCGATTTGCGCGTCGTGCTCGGCCTTGTGCTCTTCGAACTCGACGCCAAGCGTCCTTAGCCGCTCTCGGCACGCAGTTTCCTCCGCCGGCATCTTGTCGGCCGGCACATCGGCCGAGCGGGGATCGGGAAGCATCTTTTCCTCGCCGGCATCGGCCGGCTTTTCCGGCGGGTGCGGCGCGGTTTCCGGCGGCTCCGGCTCCAGTTCGGCGGGTTTTTCGGTCGGCGTGGGGACAATCTCCGGCGTTTGCGGTTCGGGCTCCGCCCGCGGCGCGGATTGAGCGCCCTTCGAACGCGGCGGATGGGCGTCCCATTTCGGATGCGACTTCTCCTGGTTGAGGAAGTCGTCGTTGCTATCGAGGCGGCTTTTGCCTTGCCCGGATTTCTCGGCGCGGTTTTCCATATCCTGAGGACGTGCCCCTGGCGCCGGTGTCGTTTGCGGCGTCTCCGGTACCGGAGCGGCGCTCTCGCTGGCCGGCGGCAAATGTCTCTTGTGGCGGTGATGATGCTTGGCGGCCGTGGCCGGCGTTATCAGCAGGGCTGCCGCCGCCAAAGGCAACGCCAATCTGCACATTCCGGAAATGCTCAGCGTTGCCATCGCCCCGAAACGGCAATCGCGTCGCGAAGTTGCCTGCACCGCCGGCCTTGCCGATCACAATCGGTTACCGGCGCGTTACGCGCCTATGGCTTCAAGGCCTTCCTCCAGCCAGTCGGCCAACATCGGCAAGCCGAGCAGGTATTTGGCCGTGCGCTTCCTTGGGCGCTCCCTGGCGGCAGCCACCGCGTCAGCCCATTCGGATGCGTCATAGTCGCCGCGCCCGACCCAGGCGAGCGCGATCAACTCGGCCGCTTCGTCGATGTTGAGATCGTTGATCAGCTCGCGGAATTCTTCCTCGGTGAGGTTTTCCGAGGCCTCCTCGACAAGGCCGTCATGGTGATGGCCGGCATGCGCGTCGCCGTCGAACTCGACCTCGTGCTCGGCGCCATCGTCATAATCCTCGTTGACGGCGGCGCTCAGCGCCTTGGCCTTGAGGATGAACAGGCGCACCGTATCCGGGTCGATCGAAAGCTCCCATTCCTTTTCGAGGCGCTGCTGCACGGTCCTTCTCCACGTGATGCGCGTGGCCCGATGATAGCGGATTTGCAGCGCGCGTCACGTCCGGAGGCAAGCCTCTCTTTCGGGCCGTCCAAAATAGTTCGGCCGATGACGGCTTTTCGGGATGAAAGCGGATCGGGCCGGCGTTAGTCTGCCATTGTCACGCTCACGGAGGCATCGATGCGCAGACGATTGCTTGTTCAAGTCATGGCTATTGCGGCGCTGCCGCTGTTCGTCGCGCCGGCTTTTGCGGCCGGTGAAGGTGGCGGAAGCGCCGGCGGCAGCGGTGGCCAGACGACCACCACCTGCAAGAAGGGCGAGGTCTGGGACAAGAAGCTG
>NZ_RZRX01000190.1:0-12913 GCF_003997405.1 Mesorhizobium sp. M2A.F.Ca.ET.042.01.1.1 | reverse complement strand
AACCGACACTGCGCCCACCGCGACGGCGGCGCCTAAAGCGATTTTCCATCTACGCATTTTGCTCTCCAATCCTATTCGGCCGCCTGGGCGAGCGGCTGCAGCGCCGGCTCGGCGGTCGGTTCAATTTCCTTTGACTCAGGGGCGCCGTGGTGTCCCTCGGCGGGTTCCTTTTCGCCGCGCTCGCGCAGCTGTTCGATCACCGCGTAGAAGACGGGCACGAAGACCAGCGACAGGATGGTCGCCGCCACCATGCCGCCGAAGACGGTGGTGCCGATCGACTGCCGGCTGGCCGCGCCTGCGCCGGTCGCGAACATCAGCGGCAGCACGCCGAGGATGAAGGCGAAGGCGGTCATCAGGATCGGCCGCAGCCTCAGCCGCGCGGCCTCCATCGAGGCCTCTACGATGGTGAGACCCTCCTCGCGCCGTCGCCTTGCGAACTCGACGATCAGGATCGCGTTCTTGGCCGCCAGGCCGATCAGCATGACGAAGCCGATCTGCGAGTAGACGTCGATCTGCATGCCGCGCAGCAGGAGCACCACGAACGCGCCGAACAGAGCCAGCGGCACGGCGAGCAGCACCATGAAGGGCATCGCCCAGCTTTCATACTGCGCCGCCAGGATCAGGAAGACGAAGACGATCGCCAGCCCGAACACGACCGAGGCGATCGATCCGGCCTTCAGCTCCTGGAAGGTGATGCCGGTCCATTCGTAGCCGAAGTCGCGCGGCAGCACATTTGCCGCCGCCCGCTCCATGGCCGCCACCGCCTGACCGGACGAGAAGCCGAGGGCCGCGCCGCCATTGATCAGGGCCGAGGCATTGTTGTTGTAATGCGGCACGGTCTCTGGTCCGACGATCGGCACCAGCTTGCCCAGCGTGCTCAGCGGCACCATGCCGCCCGACGCGTTGCGCACATAGAGCCTGGAGATGTCGGTGGCGTCGGCGCGCGCGTCCTTATCGGCCTGGATGGTCACCCGGAAGGTGCGGCCGAACAGGTTGAAGTCGTTGACGTAGAGCGAGCCGAGATAGATCTGCAGCGTGTTGAAGACGTCAGGCAGGTTGAGCCCGAGAAGCTTCGCCTTGCTGCGGTCGAGGTCGTAGTTGAACTGCGGCGTCGAGGTCGAGAAGGACGAGAACAGTTGCTGCGGGTTGAGCTCCGGCTGCTTGCGTGCCTCGGCGAGCAGTGCCTGCGTGACATCGTTCAGCGCGGCGCTGCCGCGTCCCGACAGATCCTCCACCTGGAATTCGAAGCCGCCGGTGGTGCCGAGGCCCGGGATCGACGGTGGATCGAAGGACAGCGCGAAGGCTTCCGGAATCTGCAGCAGCTTGTTGCGCACATCGGCGACAAGCTTCGAGGCGCTCTGGTCCGGTCCGCGCTCGTCCCACGGCTTCAGGATGGCGAACTCCACCGCCGAGTTCGACTGCGCGGCGCTGGTGAGGAAGTTCAGGCCGCTGATCGAGCCGACGATGTCGACGCCGGGCGTGTTCTGCAGGATGTCGCGCGCCTTCTGCGCCACCGCGTCGGTGCGTTCGAGCGAAGCGCCGTCCGGCAGCTGGATGACGACGAAGAAATAGCCCTGGTCCTCCACTGGGAGGAAGGTCGAGGGCAATTTCTGCCAGACGAAATAGGTGGCGACGAGACCGGCCGCGAACAGGCCGAGCATGATCCAGCGCAGCTTGATCAGGATGCGCACGCCATGGGCATAAGCATGCGACAGCCAGTCGAAGCCGGCGTTGAACCAGCGGAACAGCACGAATTGCGTTTCACCGCGATGACGCAGGAAGGCAGCGCTCAGCGCCGGCGACAGCGTCAGCG
This sequence comes from Mesorhizobium sp. M2A.F.Ca.ET.042.01.1.1, assembly GCF_003997405.1. NCBI lineage: Bacteria > Pseudomonadati > Pseudomonadota > Alphaproteobacteria > Hyphomicrobiales > Phyllobacteriaceae > Mesorhizobium > Mesorhizobium sp. M2A.F.Ca.ET.042.01.1.1. The sequence continues at coordinate 11,100 of NZ_RZRX01000190.1, read as the reverse complement.
AGTTGAAGGCCGAGATGCCGACCGAGATCGCGACGGTGAGCGCGAACTGGTTGTAGAGCCGGCCGGAGACGCCCGGGATGAAGGCGACGGGAATGAAAACCGCCATCAGCACCGCCGTGGTGGCGATGATCGGTCCCGTCACTTCGGCCATTGCCGCGCGCGTCGCGGCAAGCGGCTTCAAGCCCGCTTCCAGCTGTCGCTCGACATTCTCCACCACCACGATCGCATCGTCGACGACGAGGCCGATCGCTAGCACCATGCCGAGCAGCGAGAGCATGTTGAGCGAGAAGCCCAGCATATACATGATCGCCAGCGTCGCGATCAGCGACACGGGAATGGCGATGGTTGGAATGATGGTGGTGCGCCAGCTCTGCAGGAAGATGAACACCACCGCCACGACCAGAACCAGCGCTTCGCCGAGCGTGATCAGCACGTCATGCATCGAGGCCGACACGAAGCGCGTCGTGTCGTAATGCATGGCGTAGTGGACGCCCTTCGGGAAGCGCTGTGACAGCTCCTGCATCTTGTCCTTAACCCGCTGCTGCAGGTCGAGGGCGTTGGAGCCGGGCATCTGGTAGACGGCCAAAACCACCGTCGGGTCCTTGCCGAAGAACGCGGATGACGAATATTGCAGCGCGCCGAGCTCGATGCGGGCGACGTCGCGCAGCCGCACAAGCGAGCCGTTCTCCGAATTGGCGCGCACGACGATGTCGCCGAATTCCTTCGGGTCGCTCAAGCGGCCCACCGCATTGACTTGCATCTCGAAGGCGGTCCCGGCAGGCGCCGGCGACTGGCCGATCTTGCCGGCGGCCACCTGCACGTTCTGCTCGGCGATGGCGTTCTGGACGTCGACGGCGGTGATGCCGAGATTGGCGAGCTTATCTGGGTCGAGCCAGACGCGCATCGAATAGCGGCGCTCGCCGAAGATCTGCACGTCGCCCACGCCCGGCAGGCGCTTCAGCGGATCGACGACCTGCAGATAGGCGAGGTTGCTCAGCGCCACCGGATCGACCGAGCCGTCCGGCGAGGTGAGGTCGACGATCAGCACGAAATTGGGGTTCTGCTTCTTGATCGTCACACCGCCCTGGTTGACGATGGCCGGCAGGGAGGACGCCGCTTGGCTGACGCGATTCTGCACGTCGACGGCCGCCGTGCTCAGCGGATAGCCGACGTCGAAGGTGATGGTGATGGTGGACGAGCCGTCATTCGAGCTCGTCGACGACATGTAGGTCATGCCCTGCACGCCGTTGATCTGCTGCTCGAGCGGCGTGGTGACCGTGTCGGCCACGACCTGCGCGCTGGCGCCCGGATAATGGGCGCTGACCACGACCTGCGGCGGCGTGATGTCGGGGAATTGCGAGACCGGCAGCAGGAAATAGGCGATCGCGCCGGCGAGCACCATGATGATGGCGATCGCGGACGCGAAGATCGGGCGGTGGACGAAGAAGTTTACCATGATGCGCACACCTCGCCGAATGGCTTTGCGAAATGGCGCAGGCGCCGGGCCCGGCCGGAGCCGGAATCCGCCAGGAAGGATGGCAGGACTTCGTCGTCCGCCTGTTCCGCCGCGCGCGAGCGCAGCATCCGTTCGAAGGCTTTGGGGTCGACCCCGTCAGCCTTCATCACCAGCCGGATCATCGGATCCCGGATGGCTTCGTCGATCGTCAGGTCTTTGCGCTTTTGCATAGGAGCGGCTCCTTGCTCGGTCCGCATCGATTGATCACGGACCGCTTTCTCTTTTTCACCGGCCGAAGCCGCATGACAGGCTGCTTTTTCGTCCTATCTCACTCTGGCAGGCTATCGGAGGGCCTTGTCGTTTGACGGGGAGTGATATAGGTGTTACCAGTAAGTAACATCTAAAAGTTACAGACCGGTAACACCCCAGTCAAGAGGTGGCGACGGTTTTTTTGGAAACGACGAAAGGAGATCATCATGAGTGACGGCGTCGCGGAGCGTTCCCGTCCCCGGGATCGAATCCTGGAGACGGCGCAGGACATGTTCCACAAGCACGGCATCAAGGGCGTTGGCGTCGACGCCATCACCGAGGCTGCCGGCACCAACAAGATGACGCTTTACCGCCATTTCGAGTCCAAGGACGAGCTGGTCGTGGAATGCCTGCGCGCCACGGCGGCGAAGGCTTCAAGGATCTGGGACGAGTTCGAGGCTAGGCATCCCCGCGACAAGCTCGCCCAGTTGCATGCCTGGGTCCAGAAGGCTTCGGAACTGCTCAGCGCCGACAGCCGCGGCTGCGACATGGCCAATGCCGCCGTCGAGCTCACCGAGACCGACCACCCGGCCAGGCGCGTCATCAAGGAGTTGAAGGAAGCCCAGCGCGAAAAGCTGGTTGCGCTTTGCCGCGATGCCGGCATCGGCCAGGCGGAACTGCTTGCCGACACGCTGTCGCTGCTGCTCGAAGGCGCCCGCGTCTCGATGCAGAGCGTCGGCGCCGAAGGCCCGAGCGCGCAATTCGTGCGCATGGCGGAAAGCCTGATCGCCTCCTTCCGGGCGCGCTGAGCGCTTACGGAGACACTGCGCGCTAAGAAAAAGCCCGCTGCCGGGAGGAGGTGGCAGCGGGCTTGATTTCGAATACGGCACGGGAGGAGGTGTACCGCACTCAGCGCCGGTGTCTGGGAGGAGGAAGACATCCGACAGGTTCATAAATACGAGTTGCCCAACGATTCGGCAATTGCGAAACGTGCATAGCTGCTGTGCAGAATTGCGGGATCAATTATCAGACAAATCCGAAGAGCCGCCCGCCGGCACCCGTTGCCGGTCTACTGCACCGGCACGTTTTCCTTGAAGATCAGCCGCGGCTCGATGAATTTCTTGGTCAGGTAGGGGGCCGAGGAGGCGATCGAGCCGAGCAGGCGGATCACCGACTGTTCGGCGATCAGCCGCGCATTCTGGTCGATGACGACATCGGCGAGGTCATCGACGAGATAGCGCCGTGTCTCCTTGGTCAGGTCGTGGCAGATGAAGACCGGCTTCCTGCGCGGCTTGGCTTCCAGCAACGCCCTGGCGACGCCGGAGCGTCCGCCGCCGACGCAGTAGATGCCGAGCAGATCCGGTTCGTCGTGCTGCGCCTTGATGGTGGCGCGGTAGCTGGCGTCCGGCTCGTCATTGATCTCGACGGCGCTGGACACGGCGAGATTGGGGAACTCCTCGCTCAGCACCGAGCGGAAGCCCATCTCGCGCTCCTCATGGCCGCGATAGGAGCGCGAGCCGACCAACATCGCCAGATGCCCGGTGCGGCCGCCGAGGAAGCGCCCCATCAGCAGCGCCGCTGTGCGGCCCGCCACGCGGTTGTCGATGCCGACATAGGCCGAGCGGGGCGCCGCCGGCACGTCCGAGACCAGCGTGACCAGCCTGATTCCCGCCTCGACCAGCTCGCGCAGGATGTTGCGCGTGCGCGGGTGATCGACGGCGATGACGCCGACGCCATTGGCCTTGAGCGACAGATTCTCCACCGCGCTCTGCAGCGCGCCGGGCGAAATGCCGGCAAGATTGTGGATGCGGCACGACGCGACCAGGGGCAGGCGCGCCGCATAATCTTCGATGTGGTGGGCGAGATCGGCCATGAAGGCGTTGGACCCGATCGGCAGGAAGAATTCGAGATGCGCCGGCTTCGACGGCAGCACGACCTGGTCGAGCGTCGGCAGATAGCCGAGCTGTTTGGCCGCTTCCATCACGCGCTGCCGGTTGGCCGCGCTTGCGCCCGGACGGTTGTTCAGCACCCTGTCGACGGTCGCGGTGGACAGGCCGCAGCTCCTGGCGATGTCGGCTACGGTGGCTTTCATGGGTCCAGTCATAGGATGGGATGCCAGCCCTGTCACGCCAAGTCAAAGTCAGCCGAAATCAGCCATGCTAGTCCCGGCCGTCTGAAATCGCATCGCGGATTTCCTTGTCCGACATGCCGGTGATGACGCGCTCGACCTCGGCCACCGTCGTCTTCTCCGGATCGATGTCGTCGGCCACCACCTTGCCCCGGCGCATCACCACGATGCGGTCGACCACCTGGAAGACGTGGTGGATGTTATGCGCGATGAAGATGCAGGAATGACCGGAGTCGCGGGCGCTGCGCACGAAACTCAAGACGCCTTGCGTCTCGGCGACGCCAAGATTGTTGGTCGGTTCGTCGAGGATGATGAGATCGCTGTCGAAATGCATGGCGCGCGCGATCGCCACCGCCTGCCGTTCGCCGCCCGACAGCGAGCCGATCGGCGTCGTCGGCGGGATGCTCTTGGTGATGCCGACTTGCCGCAGAAGGTCGCGCGCCACCGCGTTCATCGCCTCCTGGTCCATGCGATTGAGGAAGCGCGGCGGCTTGATCGGCTCGCGCCCGAGGAACAGGTTGCGGGCGATCGACAGCTGCGTCACCAGCGCCGAGTCCTGGTAGATCGTCTCGATGCCCTCAGCGATTGCGTCGCTGGTGCTGCGGAAATTGACCTTCTTGCCGCGCACGAAGATGTCGCCGCTGGTCAGTGGCACGGCGCCCGACAGCACCTTGATCAATGTCGACTTGCCGGCGCCGTTGTCGCCGAGAAGGCCGACGATCTCCTTTTCGTTGACGTGGAAATTGGCGTCCACCAGCGCCTGCACGCGCCCGTAGGACTTGCGGATGTTTGCCATGCGGATCAGAGGCTCGGCCATCGTCTTAAGTCCCTGCCTGGTGCCGGCGTTCGAGCCACGAATGCAGCGCCATCATGCCGAGGATGATCGCGCCGATGAAGATGTTGTAGGCGAGCCCCGGCACCCCGATCAGCACGATGCCGTTGCGCATGACGCGCAGGATCAGGATGCCGAGCACCGTGCCGATGATGGTGCCGCGTCCGCCGGTCAGCGCCGTGCCGCCGATCACCACCATGGCGATGACCTCGAGCTCGTAGCCGGTGCCGCTGTTGGGATTGGCCGCGGAGGTGCGCAGCGACGAGATCACGCCGGCGAGCGAGGCCATCACCGCCGACAGGACGAACAGGCCGACCTTGACGCGGTTGACGTTGACGCCGCGGGCGCGTGCCGCATTGGGATTGCCGCCGGCGGCCTGGATCCAGTTGCCGGTGCGGCTCTGCGTCAGCACATAGCCAAGCACGATCGCTGCGCCGATGAACCAGAACAGCGAGGCGTAGATACGAAACGGACCGACATAGAAGTCGCCGACCAGGATGTTCGCCAGCCAGCTGCCTTCGGCGCTCCAGGTCCGCTGCGGGAAGCCGTCGGTGATGAACAATGCCGTGCCGCGCACCACCAGCAGCATGCCGAGCGTCACGAGGAAGGACGGGATCTTGAGCTGGGTGACGAACCAGCCATTCACCAGCCCGATCAGCGCGGCAACGACCAGCGCGATCAGCAGGCCCAACTCCAGCGAGGTGACGCCGCTGTTGTAGAGCGTCCACATCAGCACCGGCGAGAAGCCGAACAGCGAGCCGACGGAAAGATCGAATTCACCTGATGTCATCAACAGCGTCATCGCCAGCGCGATTAGGCCGAGCTCGACGGTGAAGGCCAGGATGTTGGAGATGTTCTGCGGCGACAGGAAGTCGGGATTGATGCCCCAGAACACGGCGAGCTCGACGATGAGCAGCACCAGCGGACCGAATTCGGGCCGCGCGATCAGGCGTTGAACGAAGGAACGGTTTTCCATTGAACCCGCGACGTGAGGGCCGGCCTGCCTGTGTGAGGGCGGGCGCGGCGGGACAGGAAAAGGCGGTCGCGGCGTTGCCGTCGCGACCGCTCGGATCAGGGGTTATTTGCCGGACAGGATCTTGTCGTAGACGCCGGCGGTGTCCTTCTCATAGAGCGCGCCGGTGATGACGTTGAAGCCCGGAGGGATGCCGCTCGCGGCCATGTTGGCGAGCGACAGCGCCACATAGCTGGTCGCCTGCGGATCCTGCCACTGCGCGGCGTTGACGTAGCCGTTCAGCACTTCCTGCGTGGTATCGAGCGAGTTGCCCCAGCCGACTACCGGGATCTCGCCCGGCTTGACGCCGACCTGGTCGAACACGCGCTTGATCGATCCGGTGACGAGGTCGCCGAGGCCGATGATCGCCTTCACCTTGCCCTTGTGGGCGGTGAGATAGTCGACCATGCGGTTGATCACCTCGGCCTGGTCGAGCGTCGCTTCGGTCACTTCATAGGTGATGCCGGCCGGCCCGAACACGCTCTTGATGCCTTCCTCTTCCTGCACGCCATAGGTGGCGCCGGGGATCTCGACCGGCATCCAGACGAAGTCGCCCTTCTTCACCAGGCCCTTGTCGACCAGGTACTGCGCCCAGTGCTTGCCGAAGGTGACGTTATCGCCGCCGACATAGGCGTTGAAGTTGGCCTTCGGGTCGGGCGTGTTGAAGTTGATGATCGGGATGTTGGCCGCGCGCGCTTCCTTGGCGAGCTCGATCAGGCTGCCCGGATCGGGGCTGGTGGTGACGATGCCGTCGGCCTTGGCCGAAATGGCGGCGCGGATCGCCTCCTGCTGCGAGGCAACGTCGCCATTATGGAACGACGTGTTGACCTTGTTGCCGGTGTCGCCTGCCCATTGCTTGGCGCCGGCAAGGAAGTAGGTCCAGACCGGATCGGCCGGGCCGCCATGCGAAATCCAGTAGAACGTCTTGGCCTCAGCCATCGCCGGAATGGCGACGAGCGCGATCAAGCCAAGCACGAGCAGTCTTAGCCGCGAAAGCATTCGATTTCCTCCCATGTTGAAACTCTCCTACACATCAAGCGCGATGCGGCCCCTCGAGCCGCACCTCCTGCCAGCGCCGAGCGGGACGCCCAGAGCATTCCCTTTTTCGAGCGGTGGCAAGCCTCCGTCGCCAATGGATGTTGGGTGAGGCGCGCACGCCATCAGCAATCCCATCAGATTGCATCAGTTCAGGCGCTATTTTCTCGGGCAGGTGGTGCCGTTAGCGCTCGCTCGGAGCGAGGGGCTTGGACAAAATCGCCTCGGTTGGGCGCTAGAGAAGATTGGCCTTTGCCAGGTCGCGCATGAGGTGGCTGGCGCCGTAGGTCCAGTGCGGGCAGTCCGGCGACAGCCGCACGCGATTGGTGAGCGCGCCGAGCTTTTCCGATGAGATGGTGACGATGTCGCCCACCTTGTGGGTGAAGCCCTTGCCCTTCTCGCCGCGATCCTTGGACGGCACGAACATCGTGCCGAGATAGAGCGCCAGCCCGTCGGGGTACTGGTGATGCGGCCCCATCGCCGCCTTGACCAGCTCTTCCGGCGAACGGCTGATTTCGGCCATCGAGCTCGAGCCTTCCAGCGAGAAGCCGTCCTCGCCCTGAACGCTGAGCCGCACCGTGGCGCGCTTGACGTCGGCGATCGAGAAGGTCTCGTCGAAGAGCCGGATGAACGGTCCGAGCGAGGCGGAAGCATTGTTGTCCTTGGCCTTGCCGAGCAGCAGCGCCGAGCGCCCTTCGACATCGCGCAGGTTGACGTCGTTGCCGAGCGTGGCGCCGACAATGCGGCCCGAACTGTCGGCGATCATGGCGATCTCCGGTTCGGGATTGTTCCAGGTGGAGACGGGGTGCAGGCCGACATCGGCGCCGAAGCCGACGGACGCCATCGGCTGGCATTTGGTGAAGATCTCGGCGTCCGGGCCGATACCCACCTCCAGATATTGCGACCAGGCCCCGCGCGAGATCAGCTTGGCCTTGATTTCCATCGCTTCCGGCGAACCGGGCTTGAGCTTCGACAAGTCATGGCCGATCAGGCTGGCGATGTCGGCGCGGATGGCGTCGGCCTTTTCCGCCGAGCCGCGCGCCTGCTCCTCGATGACGCGCTCGAGCAGGCTGACCACGAAGGTGACGCCGGAGGCTTTGATCGCCTGCAGATCGACGGGCGAAAGCAGGATGGGCTTCGCGGCGTCGCGCTTGGCCTCGAAGCTGTTTGCCGCGATGTCGGCGAGCGCGCCGATCGCCTTGCCCTTGGCCGAACGCAGGTAGTCGGCCGGATCCTTTAGTTCGCAAAGATCGCGCACCGTCGGCGCCGCGCTCGAGGTGATGTCGATCACCTCGCCGTCCCGCACCGTCACCACCAGCGGATGAGAAGCGGCGCTGGTTCTGGCGCGGCCGACGAAAAGTCCTTCGGCAGGCAGGCGGGTCGGATCGGTCATGGCATCATTCCTCTCGATTGTCGCGCGGCACTTTCCCCGGATTTAGCGCAAACGTCTATCCCGTCGATGCCAGGGTTTATGGGCCATGGCTGTGCTGTCACATAGCCAGGACTTGTCTGGCCTATCGAGCGCTCTTTCAAATTCATGAAATCACCAATAGAATTTTCACGAAGTTCCGAGCGCCGAGGTGATCTTTGCCCGCAGCCTTCTCCGATCCGGTCTGGCGGAAACCCCAAACGGCGCCGGCCTTCCGGTCTGAACCTTCGGCCGGCGGCGCGTTCGACGCGATCATTGTCGGCGGCGGCATCATGGGCCTGTCGACCGCGCTGCATGCCGCGCGCGTGGGCCTTTCCGTTCAGGTTCTGGATGCCGGCACGATCGGGCAGGGCGCTTCCGGTCTCAATGGCGGCCAGGTCATTCCCGGCCTTAAATACGACCCTGAATGGCTGATCGAGCATTTCGGCAAGGAGCGCGGCGAAGCCCTGGTCGCGTTCATTGCTTCCACGGCCGACGCCGTGTTCGATGTGATCCGCGACGAGAAGCTGGCCGTGCCGTTCACGCGCAATGGCTGGATCCAGGCCGCGCACACCGAGACCGCGCTCAAGGCGGCGGCCAACCGCGATCGCCAATGGCGCTCGCGCGGCGCCGACGTCGAACTGCTCGACCAGGCCGAGATCGCGGCGATGACCGGCGCCAGGGGCTATTTCGGCGGCTGGCTCGACCGCCGCGCCGGAATAATGGATCCGCTGTCCTATACGCTCGAACTGGCCCGCGTCGCTTCGGCCGCCGGCGCCGCCATCGCCGAGCAGCAGCGAGTGGTGAAGCTCGCCAAGGAGGCCGGCGTCTGGCGGGTCTCGACGCAAGGCGGAGCCGAGTTACGTGCTAGGTCGGTCGTGCTTGCCACCAATGCCTATACGGATGGCCTGCTGCCCGGGCTTGCCCAGACCATCGTGCCGCTGCATTCCTTCCAGATCGCCACCGCGCCGCTGCCGGCGGAACTTGCCGCCAGCATCCTGCCTGGCGGGCAGGCCGTTTCCGATTCCCGTCGCATCCTGGTCTACTACCGCCGGAGTCCCGATGGCCGCATGGTGCTGGGCGGACGGGGCCGCATGGCGCTGCCATCGAGCGCCGCGGACTGGGCGCATCTCGAACGCGCGCTCACCCGCCTCTATCCGGCGCTTGCCGGCATCGCCATCGAGAAGCGCTGGTTCGGCCGCGTGGCGCTGACGCAGGATCACCTGCCGCATCTGCATGAACCGGAAAAGGGCCTGCTTGCCGTCGTCGGCTGCCAGGGCAGGGGCGTCGGCCTGATGAGCGCCCTCGGCAAGCGCATGGCGAACTACCTTGCCAGCGGCGATGCCAGGCAATTGCCCTTCCCGCTGTCGCCGATCCGGCCGATCCCGTTCCACGCCTTTCGCCAGGTCGGCGTCGCCACCGCCATCACCTGGTATCGCATGCTCGACGCGTTCGAGCGCTGACCAATGCATGTCGCCCAGAAGTGTGCAGCGGTTCTGGGAAAACGACATGCATCAAACAAATATTTAAAGCGCGTCGCCTGAATCCGTTTCAGTGCGACGCGCTTTAAGCGTGCAGCGCACAAGCGATTCAGCTTGACAGTTTCATGAGTATGAAAAATCATTAGGCGATTTCAGAATTCCGATGGGCAGTTCAATGTCGTCGACCGTCGTTGCAGCACGGCCCTTGCCGGAAAATCGCATCTCGCCGGTCTTCCGCTTCGCCATGCTGCTGCCGGGCGGGCTGGTCACATTCTTCCTGATCCTCTTTGCGCTCGGTCTTGTGGTCTTCCTCGCTTTCCGGGGCAATGACGGCTCGCTGCTCGGCGTCGGCCTGACGGCGGAGAACTTCGTCACCGTCGCCACCGATCCGCTCTACTGGACGGTGACGCTGCGCTCGCTGGTCATTGCCGGCCTGGTCACGCTCGCGACCGTCGTTACCGCCTATCCGGTCGCCTATTACCTCGCCTTCCATGCCGGCCGCCGCCGCAACCTTTTGCTCTTCCTGGTCACGCTACCCTTCTGGACCAGCTATCTCTTGCGCGTCTTCGCCTGGAAGATCGTGCTCGCCTATAACGGCGTGCTGAATTCCGCCTTTATCGAGACCGGCCTTTGGTCGCAGCCGACGCTGGCCTTCCTCAACACGCCGGCCGCGGTGGTCGTCACGCTCGCCCACGCCTACGCGCCCTTCGCCATCCTGCCGATCTATGTGGCGCTGGACACGATCCCGAAGTCGCTGCTCGAAGCCGCCTCCGATCTCGGCGCGCGGCCCTTCACCAGCTTCCGCCGCGTCGTGCTGCCGAATTCCATGCCGGGCGTGCTGGCCGCCGCACTCGTCGTCTTCGTGCCGACGGTCGGCGACTATGTCACGCCGGCCATGGTCGGCGGTCCAGCCAGCACCATGATCGGCACGCTGATCCAGTCGCAGTTCGGGAAGGCCAATGACTGGCCGTTCGGCGCCGCGCTCTCTGTCTGTGTCATGCTGGTCATCCTGTGCGTGGTGCTCGTCGCGCGCGGCGCCGATCGCCGGTTCGGCAGCCGCACATGAGCGCGCGGGGCAACACCAACAGCGATGGCCGCTGGCTCGGCCTTTACGTGCTCGGCTACCTCGTCTTCCTCTATTTGCCAGTGCTGTTGATCCCGCTGTTTTCCTTCAACAACTCGATCCAGGCGGCGTTTCCGCTGCAGGGTTTCACGCTTGACTGGTACCGCACGCTCTACGGCAATCCAGCGCTCTCCGGCGCCCTGGTCAACAGCCTGGTCATCGGCGTCGTCTCGGCCTGCGGGGCGACGCTCTGCGGCATCACCGTTTCCTACATGGATCTGTATGGCCGCTCGCCGCTGGCGGCGACCATCAGCGCCATCGCCCGGCTGCCGATCCTGATCCCCGGCGTCATCGTCGGCATTTCGCTTCTGATCCTGGTCAATCTTATCGGCCTCGGCCCGTCGCGCGTCTCGATCGTGCTGGGCCACATCCTGGT
>NZ_RZRX01000018.1:0-42439 GCF_003997405.1 Mesorhizobium sp. M2A.F.Ca.ET.042.01.1.1 | reverse complement strand
GGCTGGTTGACGACGGTTTGCCGCTCGTCGGTGGGGCCCTGCCGCTCGCCCCGCCGCATCCGATCATAACGCGCCGCGCCTGGCTGTGGCAGGCGCAGACAGGCGTCGTCATGGAGGCGCTGGGTTTTGGCGCCGGCATGATGCCTGGAACCGGAGAGGCAGATCTCGGACGCGAATGGCTGGCGGGACTGGGAACCGGTGTCGTGCACGATTACACGGTTGGTCCCAAGCGCGAGGATGCGCAATCGGGGAATCCAAAACTGAACTGGGCCGCGGCACGCCCTCTCGCGGAGCACGAATCGAAAACACTGGACCAGGTGGCGCGCTTCGCCGTGGCGCCGCTTGCCGCTCTCGCCGCTAGGTCGACGCTGTCGGCCCTGCTTGAGGCCTATCTTGGGCAACGCAGCGCGGCGCAGGTGTTGGCCGGCCGTTCGCGGCGCGAGGTTGGCGAGACAATCCGCGCGGTCCTGCTCTACAGCGATTTGCGCGACTTTACCGCCCTGTCGGAAGAGACGGACGCCGAGCAGGTCGTGGCGGCGCTCAACGCCAGCTTCGATCGCATCGCCGGCGCCGTTCACGCGTTTGGCGGCGAGGTGCTGAAATTCATCGGCGACGGCGTGCTGGCGATCTTTCCTGTCGGCGAGCGCTCGGTCTCAGAGGCTTGCGAGGCGGCGTTGCGCGCGGTCGCAGCGGCGCGGGCGGGGATGGCGCAGCTCAATCAGGTTCGTGGCGGACAGGGCATGCCCGAGCTGCAATTCGGCATGGCGCTGCACATCGGCGACATGGTGTGGGGCAATGTCGGCACAGCCGACCGTCTGGATTTCACCGCAATCGGCCCGGCCGTGAACCTCGTCAGCAGGCTCGAAGGCCTGTGTCGGCCGCTTGGACGGAGCGTCCTGATCTCCGGCGCTGTCGCCGCGGAAACCACGACGCCCTTGGTCCCGTTGGGCGAACACCAATTGCGTGGAATTGTCAGACCGTGCGCCGTCTTCAGCCTGCCGGACGGGTGATCCTGGAGCGGTTCGGCGTTTCCGCGAACCGGCTCTGTACACGACGGAGCACGGCGATCCGCCGACGTCCCCGCGCTCGACGATCCTGCTTCGCCCTCCTGTTCAAGCTGGCCGCTTTGCTCTATGCCGCAATGCAACCATCTTCGCCCGGCATAGGCGAAACCGGGATCGAAGGCCAATGAACGATTTAACCCCGCCCAATCGCTGCCGCATCGTGCTGATCGCGCCGCCGCTCGTACCGGCGGAGCAGATTTGCGCAGCCTTCGAGGGCGGCGACATCGCCTCGCTGATCCTGCCGGACAACGGCATGGACGACGCCTCCTTCCAGGCTTTCGCCGAACGGATCGTGCCGATCGCTCAAGGCGCGGGCATCGCCGTCATCATCGCCGGCGACAGCCGCATCGCGGGTCGCGTCCAGGCCGACGGCATCCATGTCGAGGCAAAGCCGCGGGAGCTCGCCGAGACGATCGAGCGCCTGGCCAGCAAGATGATGGTCGGCGCCGGCGGCGCCAAGACGCGCGATGAGGCGCTGGAGCTCGGCGAGGAGCGGCCCGACTACATGTTCTTCGGCCGCTTCGGCTACGACAACAAGCCGGAGCCGCATCACCGCAACCTTGCCCTCGGCGAATGGTGGGCTGAGATGATCTCGATCCCCTGCATCGTCATGGGCGGCTCCGAGCTTGCTTCCGTCGAGGCGGTGGCCGCGACCGGCGCCGAATTCGTGGCGCTGTCCAGCGCCGTTTTCGCCGATGGGCGCGATCCCGCGGCGGCGGTCGCCGCCGCCAACGCGCTGCTCGATGAAACCGCTCCGCGTTTCGAGGACTGACATGCGCTTGCGTGTGCTTCCTCTGGCCGTCCTGGCCGGCTTGCTGGTTCCGGCTTGCTGGCTGGGCGCAACGGCGAGCGCGACTGAGACCGTGCCTCTGCCCCAGCCCCGGCCGGAGACGAGTGCGCCGGACAAGGGCGCGCCAGACGCAGCCAAGCCGGATGCAGGCTCACCGGACACGGGCACGCCGGATAAGGGCAAACCGGACACAGCCACGCCGGACGCCGGCGCCCCGGATGCGAGCCGGTTCGGCGGCGATCCGCATATCGACAAGCCGATCCAGAACACCTTGCCGCAGCCGGCCACCATGACTCCGCCATCGGCCGACACCGTCAATCCCGACCGTTTCGGCGCCAAGCAGCCGGACGCCGCCTATGGCGCCTTCCAGCGCGGCCTTTACAAGACCGCCTACAATCTTGCCGTGGAGCGCGCCAAGAACGGCGATCCGGCCGCCGAGACGCTGGTGGCAGAAATCCTGTCGCGCGGGCTGGGCGTGCCGCTCAATCCGGCCGAGGCTGCAAAATGGTATGGGCTGGCCGCCGAACAGGGCGTGCCGGAGGCGCAGTTCCAATATGCGCTGATGCTGCTCGATGGCCGCTATGTGAAGAAGGACGAAAAGGGCGCCTTCGCGCTGATGCAGGCCTCGGCCGAGGCCGGCAACCGGCTTGCGCAGTTCAACTTCGCGCAGTTGCTTGTCCAGCAGGATCCTGGCGATGACGGGCTTGTGAAGGCCGCCGTCTACTACGAACGCGCGGCCGCCACCGGCCTTGCCGACGCGCAATATGCGATGGCGCAACTCTACGCCAACGGCGCCGGCGGCAAGCCGCATGACGACGCCCAGGCGCGTATCCTCCTGACGCAAGCCGCGCGGCAAAACTACGACACGGCGCAGATCGACCTCGCCGCCTGGATGATCGAGGGGCGCGGTGGCGAGCGCGACCTGAAATCGGGCTTTGCCTGGATGAGGCGGGCGGCGCAAGGCGGCAATGTCGCCGCCCAGAACCGCCTCGCCAAGCTCTATATGGGCGGCATCGGCACCGACCCGGACCTGATCCTCGCCGGCGCCTGGTATATCGTCGCTCGCCGCGCCGGTTTGATCGATCCGCAGATGGACGATTTCCTCCAGGGCCTCGACGACGACCAGACCAAGCAGGCGCTGCAAACGGCAAATCGCCTGCCGTAGCCCTCCTCCTCACCGCATATGGTCGAGCACGACCTTGCCGAAGGGCGAGCCGTGCTCGAGGTAGCGAAGCGCCGATGCGGCCTCGTGCCAGGCAAACACCTTGTCGATCACTGGACGCAGGCCGTTGACGGCAATCGCCCGGTTCATCGCCTCGAAGGACTGGCGCGACCCAACCGGAATGCCGCGCGCCGTGACCTGGCGGCGGAAGATGTCGAGCGGATTGACTGATCCATCGCTGCCGCCGAGATAACCGATGACGTTGATCTGTGCACCGCGCGCCGCCGCCTTGAGCGACTGCGCAAAGCTTTGCGGCCCACCGACCTCGATGATGTGGTCGGCGCCGCGCCCATCCGTCAGCGCCAGCACGCCCTCCGCCCAGTCCGGGTTGTCGCGATAGTTCACGCCCTCATGCGCGCCGAGTTCCTTTGCCCGGGCGAGCTTTTCATCGCTGCTCGATGTGACGATCACGCGCGCGCCGGCGGTCCTCGCAAGCTGCACGGCAAACAGTGACACGCCGCCGGTGCCAAGAGTGAGAACCGTCTCGCCCGGCCTCAACTTGCCTTCGGTGAACAACGCGTGCCATGCGGTCACACCCGCGCAGGCCAGCGTTGCCGCCTCGAGGTCGCTGAGGTGGGCTGGCGCGAGCACCGCCGCCTGCTCGTCGAGCAGCGCATACTCACTGAGCATGCCGTCGATTGGCCCGCCGCGCTGATAGGACGCCTCGGCCATGACGAAGCTGCCGGCCACCCAGCGTTGCCAGAACGTGCCGCAGACACGGTCGCCAGCCTTGAACCGGCTGACCTCCGCGCCAACGGCCGCCACTTCGCCGACACCATCGGAAAGCAGCACCAGCGGCAGGTCGAATTTGGTGTGATAGCTGCCGCGGGCGATTTCGACATCGCGGTAATTGAGCGCGCTCGCCTTGACCTTGATGAGGATTTCCTGACGGCCCGGCACCGGCATCGGTCGCTCGACCAGCTTGAGGTTCTCGATGCCGCCCGGGGCCTGCAATTCGATCGCGCGCATTTTGGCTTCCTTCGATTGGAGTGTCGGCAGGAAAATCGCTTGCGCTGCGTTGGTTTTCAAATTCATAATAATCAGAATGATTATGCATATGAAACATGAATGATGCTGGAGGAACTTCGCACTCTCGTCCTCTTCGCTGAGGAGGGTTCGATCCAGAAAGTCGCGCGCCGCCTGCCGCTGACACAGCCGGCGGTGACACGGCAGTTGCAGCGGCTGGAGGATGTGCTCGGCACGACGTTGCTCGATCGCCGGCAAAAGCCGCCGCGGCTGACGGCTGCAGGGTTGGAGGTTCTGACGCGCGCCAGGTACATTCTCGCCTCGGTGGAGGCTCTGAAGTCTTTTGCGGCTGAAGCCGAACCGCGAGGTGTACTGCGCGTCGGCCTGGCGCACGGCTTATCCGACGCCGCTGTCGCCAATGCCATCGCCGGCGCCGCCACGGCGTTTCCAAAAGCCTCGCTGCGCCTGCGAACCGCCTGGAGCGCGGAGCTCGTCGATCAGTTCGACCGCGGCCAACTCGACATGGCGATAGTCCTGAGACCCTTCGACTATGAGGGTCCCGGTGCGCTCGGCATCGAGCGCCTCAGCGTCATCGCGCAGTCCGGCGGGAGTGCGCATGATCTCGAAACCCAATCTTCGATGCCTTGGGTGCTGAGTCCCGAGCCCTGCGACGCCCGGCAAACGCTGCTGTCCGGGATGGGGCGCGACGAACGGCGCCGGCTCGTCGTGGCGGCGGAAATTCAGGACCCCGCAATGCAGATGGCATGGGTGCGTCGGGGGCATGGCCTTGGCCTGATGCCGTCGCGGCTAGCGGCTCGCGGGATTCCCGACGGCCTTGCGCTTATCGACGCCGGCGATCTCGACCTTTCGATGTGGGTCGTAGCGCTATGTTCTCCGCACCTCAACGCCTTGGCAAAGGTGGCGGATGCCATCGCTCAAGCCGTCGGCAAGGCGATCGCGGGCGATAACTGACACCGGCTCGCCGGCGCAACCTTCCCCCTCCCTCCCTTGCCACTATGTGCAATTTGTGGTCTTGGAGGCGCCAAAAGCGCGACCCGCGCCAGAAATCTCATTCCGGATCAGTTCATCATGGCCAAGATCAGTGGCAACGAAATCCGTCCCGGCTATGTCATCGAGCATGATGGCGGGCTGTGGGTGGCGGTCAAGACCAACACCGTCAAGCCCGGCAAGGGCGGCGCCTACAACCAGGTCGAGCTGAAGAACCTGATCAACGGCACCAAGCTCAACGAGCGCTTCCGCTCGGCCGAGACCGTCGAGCAGATAAGGCTCGACCTCAAGGATTTCTCGTTCCTCTACGAGCAGGGCGATGCGCTGGTGTTCATGGACACTGAAAGCTACGAGCAGCTCGAGCTGGCCAAGGACTTCGTCGGCGAGCGCGCTGCTTTCCTGCAGGACGGCATGATGGTGACGGTGCAGCTCTACGAAGAGCGGCCGATCGGCATCTCGCTGCCCGACCAGGTGACGCTGACCGTCACCGAGGCCGATCCGGTGGTGCGCGGCCAGACGGCCGCGTCCTCCTACAAGCCGGCGGTGCTGGAGAACGGCATCCGCGTGCTGGTCCCGCCCTTCATCTCGGCCGGCGAGCGCATCATCGTCGACACCAACGAAATCACCTACATGCGCCGCGCCGATTGAGCGCCGGCCGGTAGGAAGACAAAGCCAGGAAGAAAAAATGGCGCGTTCCGCTCTCCTCAACGTCATGGTCCAGGCCGCGATGAAGGCCGGCCGCTCGCTGTCGCGCGACTTCGGCGAGGTGCAGAACCTGCAGGTCTCGATGAAGGGACCGGGCGACTATGTCAGCCAGGCCGATCGCAAGGCCGAAGAGATCGTCTACGCCGAGCTGTCGAAGGCGCGGCCGGGTTACGCCTTCCTGATGGAGGAGCGCGGCGCGGTCGAAGGCGAGGACGCCCAGCATCGCTGGATTGTCGATCCGCTCGACGGCACCACCAACTTCCTGCACGGCATCCCGCTCTTCTCGGTCTCGATCGCGCTCGAGCGCCAGGGCCAGATCGTCGCCGGCGTCGTCTACAATCCGGCGATGGACGAGCTCTACACCGCCGAGCGCGGCGGCGGCGCCTTCATGAACGACCGCCGGCTGCGTGTTGCCGGCCGCTCCAAGCTGACCGACGCGGTGATCGGCTGCGGCGTGCCGCATCTCGGCCGCGGCCAGCACGGCAACTTCCTGATCGAGCTGCGCAACGTCATGGCGGAAGTCTCGGGCGTCCGACGCCTCGGTTCCGCCGCGCTTGACCTCGCCTATGTCGCGGCCGGACGCATGGACGGGTTCTGGGAAACCGGCCTGTCGTCCTGGGATATCGCCGCCGGCATCCTGCTGGTGCGCGAAGCCGGCGGCTTCGTCTCCGACAAGGATGGCGCGCAGGACATGTTGGACAATGGCGAGGTCGTCGCCGGCAACGAGATCATCCAGCGTGCGCTGCTCAAGACCGTGAAGAAGCCGTTGGCGCCTCGCTGAGCGCGGCGTCGCGATCAGCGCCCTACTGCGAAAGTCGGAATCGATTTTCGTAAGGGATCATGCGCAAATCAACGCGCCACAGCGTTTTTTTGCGCGTCGAAAGGACGCGCGGCGCCGCAGTCGCAAAACCGCAACCGAAGCTTGAAATACTGGTCCGCGACTGCCCAGATTAGGGTTGCAGGATCATGTGATGAACGACGCGCGGCCCGATACGCAGATTGAAATCCCCTTTGTGGGGCGCTGGCATTATTCGCGCGCCGAAATGATCGCCGATGGCATCGTTCACGCGGTGGGCATCATGCTTGCGATCGCAGCGGGCTCCGCCTTCCTGGCGCTCGCGGCTTTCCATGCCGGCCCCGGCGAGTATGCCGCCGCTGTGTTCTATGTCGTCTCGCTGCTCACCGTGCTGTCGGTGTCGCTGGCCTACAATCTGTGGCCGGTATCCTGGCCGGCGAAATGGATCCTGCGCCGCTTCGACCACGCCGCGATCTATCTCCTGATCGCCGCCACCTACACGCCCTTCCTAGCCCAACTCGACAACTCGCCGCTGGCGCTGCCCATGATCGTCGTCGTGTGGGGCGCAGCAGCGGCCGGCATCGCCATCAAGATGTTCCTGCCCGGCCGCTACGACCGGCTGGCCATCGTCTTCTACCTCGCCATCGGCTGGAGCGGCGTGGTGCTGGCCGGACCGCTGGTCACCACACTGCCGACCGTCTCGGTCGCGCTGCTTGTCGCCGGCGGCATCGTCTATTCCTGCGGCGTCATCTTCTTCGCCTGGAAAGGCCTGCGCTTCCACAATGCCGTCTGGCACGGCTTCGTCGTCACCGGCGCCGGCCTTCATCTGGCCGCCATGGTCGACTGCCTGGTCGTCAACCGGTTCTAATCCATGACATAGGCGATATTGCCAAGCACCATTCAATTTGGTCACAATTCCGTTTAGAGTCGCGGCAATTCTGCGGCGGGCGGCATCGGAAACGGGGCACGGATGGCTTTTCTCAGATCCTTCGGCAGGCGATCGGACGTCCTGGTCTACGATCCGCACAAGCTGTCGAGCCCGCAGGTCTTCCTGCTCACCATGGTGATCTTCCTGATCATCGTCGCCTTCATCGCCGCCATCCTCACTCGCCAGATCTCGACCGCCTTCTCCAGCAATCCGGGCCTCAACGGGCTGATCGTCGGCGTGCTGGCGGTCGGCATCCTGCTTGCCTTCGTCCAGGTCGGGCGGCTGTTCCGCGAGGTGCGCTGGGTCAATTCCTTCCGCGCCGGCTCCGAAACCACCGAGCCGGTGCTGCTGGCGCCGATGAAGGCGATGATCGGCCGCTCGTCGACGATCGCCTTCTCCACCTCGTCGATGCGCACGATGCTGGATTCCATCGCTACCCGCCTCGACGAGAGCCGCGACACCTCACGCTATCTTGTCGGCCTGCTAGTGTTCCTTGGCCTCCTCGGCACCTTCTGGGGCCTGCTCAACACCATCGCCTCGATCCGCGAGACGATCGAGGCGCTGGACCCCGGCACCGGCGATGCCGCCGCCGTGCTCGACGCGCTGAAGCAGGGTCTGTCGGCGCCGCTCGCCGGCATGGGCACCGCCTTTTCGTCCTCGCTGTTCGGCCTTTCCGGCTCGCTGGTGCTCGGCTTTCTCGACCTGCAGGCCGGCCGCGCCCAGACCCGCTTCTACACCGAGCTTGAGAACTGGCTGTCTTCGGTCACCGACCTGTCGTCGGACATCGTCGTCTCCGACACCGCCAAGACCGAATCCTCCGAGGACATCCGCCTGCTGTCCGAGCGGCTGCGCAGCCTGCAGGAGAGTGGCGGCGGCTCCAATCCGCGCGTCGCCACCGCCATGGCCAATCTCGCCGACGGCATTTCGGGGCTGGTCAAGAACATGCGCTCCGAGCAGCAGATCATGCGCGACTGGGTCGAGGCCCAGTCGGACGAGCAGAAGGCCATGCGCAACACGCTGGAGAAGATTGCCGACGCGCTGAAGAAGCAAGGGGTCCACTGACGTGGCGCTGGCAAGACGGCGCGCCGACCGCCGCATCGACTACTGGCCGGGTTTCGTCGACGCCTTGTCGACGCTGCTTCTGGCGATCATGTTCCTGCTCACCGTCTTCGTGCTGGCGCAGTTCCTGCTCAGCCGCGAGATCTCCGGCAAGGATGCGGTTCTCAATCGCCTCAACTCGCAGATCAACGAGCTGACCCAGCTGCTTGCGCTGGAGCGCACGAACAGCCAGGACAAGGAGGATTCGCTCGCCAACCTGCAGGCCTCGCTGTCGGCGGCGCAGGCCGAAAAGAGTCGGCTCGAGCAATTGCTGGCGCAGGGCGCCGGCGCCGGCGACGCGGCCAACAAGCGGGCGGACCAGCTTTCCGGCGAGCTCAGCAACCAGCGCCAGATCAGCCAGCAGGCGCTGAGCCAAGTCGAGATCCTCAACCAGCAGATTGCCGCCTTACGCAAGCAGATCGGCGCGCTGGAAGACGCGCTCAACGTCTCCGAGCAGCGCGACCGCGACTCCAATACCAAGATCGCCGATCTCGGCCGCCGTCTGAATGTCGCGCTGGCGCAGCGCGTCCAGGAGCTCAACCGCTACCGCTCCGACTTCTTCGGCCGGTTGCGCGAGATCCTCGCCGACCGTGAGAACATCCGCATCGTCGGCGACCGTTTCGTCTTCCAGTCGGAGGTGCTGTTTCCGACCGGCTCCGACGAAATCAACGACGCCGGCAAGGTCGAGATGAAGAAGCTCGCCGACGCCATCATCGAATTGCAGAAGGAAATCCCGCCGGAGATCAGCTGGGTGCTGCGCGTCGACGGCCACACCGACAACAAGCCGCTGTCCGGCACCGGCCGCTATCGCGACAACTGGGAACTGTCGACCGCGCGCGCCACCTCGGTGGTGAAGTTCCTGATCGAGAACGGCGTGCCGGCCAACCGGCTGGTGGCTGCCGGCTTCGGCGAGTTCCAGCCGCTCGATCCCGCCGATACCGACGAGGCGCGCAGCAAGAACCGCCGCATTGAACTGAAGCTCACCGAACGGTGATCCATTATCACGGATAAGTCACGGCAAGTTGTTTGTCGGCTCAATACTTAGCGTGCCAAGTCCCGCCGGCAAGGCCTGAAAACATTATCATTTTTTAACTACACATCGGCAATCGACGCACCTAATTTGCCGCGCAGGGCCGGGGACCGCCGGCGATGCCTCCCATCGCGACGCGACGGAACCGGACGGCCCGCAAAGGTCGGAAGGCAATGCGGCAGGGCCGCAGCCTTCCCTATCGGAGGATGCGCCGCCATGCGCGCTTCAACATCTCTCAAGACTATGACCCTGGCTGCCGCGTTGATCGCGGCCCCGCTCGCCGGCGCCTATGCGGCCGGACACCGCAAGGGGGCTCTCGACGCGACCCCTACGGCCGATTTCGTCGGCCCCCGCGCGGCCGGTCTTATCGATCAGGTCCAAGGCGTGGATCAGGGCATCACCGATGCCCGGCAGGCAAACAACATTTCGGCTTCCGAAGCGCAGCAACTGCACATGCGCGCCGCTCGCATCAGCCAGGCCGCGGAGCATGTCGCGGCTTCGGATCACGGCCGGATCCCGTCCGCGCAATACCATGCACTGCTGCGCCGCCTCGACAATGTCGACCAGAGGTTGATGAACGACACCGGCAGCGGCTTCATGATGGGCGACGGCTCCGACGGCGGGAACTACCCGAACGGCTGACGTCTCCGGCAGAAACGGACCATTTGGCGCCCGCGGGACCTGGCCCCGAGGGCGTCCTTTTTCGATCGCGTATCGTTTTGGTTATAGGCCGAGCCAAAGCGCGAGGATCGCAAGCACTGCCGGAACCGTCTGAACGAAGAGAATCTTGCGGCCGACAGTTGCCGCGCCGTAGAGGCCGGCTGTCGCGACGCAGAGCAGGAAGAACATCTTGACCTGAAAGCCCGCAGTGCCGAGGTAGAGACCCCAGATCAGGCCCGCGGCAAGAAAGCCGTTGTAGAGCCCCTGATTGGCGGCAAGCACCTTCGAAGCGCTGGCGAATTCCGGCGTCACGCCGAACGCCTTGCGGCCGCGCGGCGTGTCCCAAAGCACCATCTCCAGATAGACGATATAGCAATGAATCAGCGCCACCAGCCCGACCAGGATATTGCCGATCATCGTCCCCTCCAGCGGTTTGTTCCCGGCATTGATCACGCAGCCGCCCCACAAGGCAAGACCACTGGTTCCATCCCGATCGATCAGGGTTGCCAAGCGCGGTGCGTTGGTATCTTTTCGCGCCAGCCACACTGAAGCTGGGTATCCATCATGTCGTTCCAGAAACTCGACGACCTCGGCCACAAGCTCGAAGCGCTCGAGCATGCTTTGGCCATCCTTGGCGCCGACGAGGCGACGCATATGGCGGTTGGCGGCGGCGAGAAACGCGCCGAGGCGATGTCCTCGCTTGCCGGCATGCTGCATCGCCAGGCGACCGCGCCGGAGATCGGCGACTGGATTTCGGCCGCCGAAGCCGAGCCGCTGAGCGAAGAGCAGCAGGCGGCGGTCCGGGAACTGCGCCGGCAATACACCAACCTCACCTGCCTGCCGGCCGAGTTTGTCGAGCGTCAGACGGTAGCGCGCATGCGCTCCGAGCAGCTCTGGCGGAGCTTGCGCGCCAGGAACGACTGGGCGGGCTTTCTGCCGGCGCTGGAAGGCGTCGTGGCCCTGGTGCGGGAAGAGGCGGCGCTGCGCGCCGATGCGCTCGGCCTCGCACCCTATGACGCGCTGATGGAGCAGTATGATCCCGGCAACCGCGCCGCCGACATCACGCCGGTGTTTGCCGAGCTGAAGGCCTTTCTCAAGGACTTCCTGCCGCACGCCCTGGCCGTGCAGGATGCGCGACTGGCGAAGCACCCATTGAAGCCGCTGTCAGGCAGCTACGCCGTCGACCGCCAGCGCGAGCTCGGCCTGGCCATGATGGCGGCCGTCGGCTTCGACCTAACCCATGGCTCGCTGTCGGTATCGCACCATCCCTTCTGCGGCGGCGTGCCGACCGATGTGCGCATCACCACCCGCTACAAGACCTCCGATTTCCTCTCCGCGCTGATGGGCGTGCTGCACGAGACCGGCCACGCACTCTACGAGCAGAACCTGCCGAAGGCCTGGTCGCATTGGCCGCTCGGCAAGGCGCGCGGCATGGCCGTGCATGAGAGCCAGAGCCTGTTCGTCGAAAAGCAGGTCGGCCGCAACCCGGCCTTCTGGCGCTGGGCTTTGCCGATAGTCGAAAGACATCTCGGCGAAGCCTGGTCGCTCGACGACATCCTGCCGCATGTCCACCATGTCGAGCGCGGCTTGATCCGGGTCGACGCCGACGAGGTCACCTATCCGCTGCATGTCATCCTGCGCTACGAACTCGAGCAGGAGCTGGTGTCCGGCCGGCTGGAGGTCGCCGACCTGCCTGAGGCCTGGGACGCCAGGATGCGCGACTATCTCGGCCTCTCGACC
The DNA here is from genome assembly GCF_003997405.1 of Mesorhizobium sp. M2A.F.Ca.ET.042.01.1.1. NCBI lineage: Bacteria > Pseudomonadati > Pseudomonadota > Alphaproteobacteria > Hyphomicrobiales > Phyllobacteriaceae > Mesorhizobium > Mesorhizobium sp. M2A.F.Ca.ET.042.01.1.1. The sequence continues at coordinate 30,432 of NZ_RZRX01000018.1, read as the reverse complement.
GTCGACAACCCGGCCGACGGCCCGATGCAGGACGTGCACTGGCCGGGCGCCGCCTTCGGCTATTTCCCGTCCTACACGCTGGGCGCCATGATGGCGGCGCAGCAATGGACGGCTTTGACAAGGGAGCACCCGTCCGCCGACGAGGACCTCGCCAAGGGCGATTTCAGCGCCATCAACGAGTGGCGTCGCGCAAAGATCTGGTCGCAGGGGTCGCGCTGGTCGACGCCCGAGCTGCTCGAGCGCGCCACCGGCGAGAAGCTCAACGCTGCTTACTTCACGGAGCATCTGCGCAAGCGCTACGGCGAGGCATAACGCGCTCGGTTGCCTTTCTATCGAGGCAGGCGTAGAGCGCGAGGTTGAGGACGCAGCGCCGAAGCAGGAGGTTGTTTCGTGAAAAGGCCCGTCGAGCAGGCATTGCGTGCGATTGCAGCCAAGCGCCTCAAGAAAATGCTGGATGAATTGCCGCGCGTGTCCAGCACAAGAGGCGAAAGCACGACCGATTTTCTGCGCATCCAGCGCATGAACTGGGACGGCCGCTCACTCGATTGCCTCGAGGGTTATTCCGCCGCGCCCCTGAAGGCGTCGGCGCCTGCCTCGAACTGCAGCTTGGCGAGCCGCGCGTAGATGCCGCCCTTGGCAACCAGGCTCTGATGCGTGCCTTCCTCGACGATGCGTCCGCCCTCCATGACGAGGATGCGGTCGGCCTTGAGCACGGTCGCCAGCCGGTGCGCGATGACGATGGTGGTGCGGCCGCGCATCAGCCGTTCCAGCGCTCGTTGCACCAGGGTTTCGCTCTCGGCGTCGAGCGCCGAGGTCGCCTCGTCGAGCAAAAGGATCGGCGCGTCGCGCAGGATGGCGCGGGCGATCGCGATGCGCTGGCGCTGGCCGCCCGACAGCGTCACGCCGCGCTCGCCGACCTGGCTGTCATAGCCGTTGTCCAGCCTGGCGATGAATTCGTCGGCAAGGGCTGCCTTGGCCGCTGCCTCGATCTCGGCGTCGCCGGCGCCCTGCCGGCCGAAGCCGATATTGTCGCGCACGCTTGCCGCGAAGACGGTGACGTCCTGCGGCACGATCGCGATGCGTTGGCGGATGGCGGCGGGATCGGCCTCGCGCAGGTCGACGGCGTCAATGGCGACGCGGCCGCTCTCGGGATCGTAGAAGCGCAGGATCAGCGAAAAGACGGTGCTTTTGCCGGCGCCCGAAGGCCCGACGATCGCCACCGTCTCGCCGGGCTTCACCTGGAAGCTCAGCCCATGCACGGCGGCGCGGTCCGGCCGCGCCGGATAGGAGAAGGAAACGTCGTCGAAGCTGATCGCGCCCTTGGCGGTGGCCGGCAACGGAAGCGGATCGACCGGCCGCTGGATCGTTGGCGTCTCGGCCAGGATCTCGGTCAGCCGTTCGGCGGCGCCGGCCGCCTGCGAGAGCTCGCTCCACACCTCCGACAGCGCGCCGAGCGCGCCGGCGGCGAACACCGAATAGAGCAGGAACTGGCTGAGCGTGCCCGGCGACAGCGTGCCGGCAAGCACGTCGCGCGAGCCGAACCACAGCACCGCGACCACCGAGGAAAAGATCATGAAGATGGCGAAGAAAGTCAGGAACGAGCGCGCGAACACCGAGGCCCGCGCCGCTTCGAAGGCCGCGTCGACGGCGTCCGCAAAACGGCCGGTGACCAGCTTCTCATTGGTGAAGGCCTGCAGCGTGCGCACCGCGCCGATCTGCTCGCTGGCGTAGGCGGTGGCCTCGGCGAGCGTATCCTGCGCTTGCCGGGACTTGCGCCGCACCGAGCGGCCGAAGGCGACCAGCGGCAGCACGATCAGCGGAATGGCCGCGATCACCAGCCCGGACAGTTTCGGGCTGGTGACGACCATCATCGCCACCGCGCCGATGCCAAGGATGACATTGCGCAACGCGACAGAGGCGGTGGCGCCGACGGCCGACTTCACCTGCGTGGTGTCGGCGGCGAGCCGCGACACGATCTCGCCCGAATGCGCGCGATCGAAAAAGGCGGGCGATAGTGTCGTGACATGGGCAAAAACGTCGCGGCGGATGTCGGCCACGACCCGCTCGCCCAGCGTGATGACGAAATAATAGCGGCTGGCCGAAGCCGCCGCGAGCAGCGCCGCCATCGCCACCAGCGCGGCGAAATATTCGGCGATGAAGGTGGAGCCCGTGGTCTGGAAGCCATGGTCGATCATGCGCCGCACGGCCATCGGCAAGGCGAGCGTCGTCACGGCCGCCACGATCAGCGAGATGATGGCGCCGACCGCCAGCTTCCGGTAGCGGGTGATATAGGGGAAAAGGTTTCTCAGCGGCCGGACCGAGCGCCTGCGCTGGTCTCCACTGGCACCGATATCCGCCATGAGCGTTTCCTCTGGCCGCTGGTCAACACCGCGCTTCAATATGCGCTTGCCGCGGCCTTGTGATTCAATTCCGGCTGATGTATAGGCTCGCCGACCGTTTTAGAAGCCGTGGCTTTTCATTAGCTGCGGCTTCGAGTTTTAAAAAGGGGCGCATCGACGCAGGCCATTGGCCCGTCACCGGCGCCGGCAAGCCAGGACATAAGACAATGAAGGCCGATATCCATCCCGACTACCACACCATCAAGGTCGTCATGACCGACGGCACCGAATACCTGACCCGTTCGACCTGGGGCAAGGAAGGCGACACGATGAACCTCGACATCGACCCGACCACGCACCCGGCCTGGACCGGCGGCCAGCAGACCCTGCTCGACCGCGGCGGCCGCCTGTCGAAGTTCAAGAAGCGCTTCGAAGGTTTCGGCCTCTAAGCCGGATACCTCGGCAGATTTTGCAAAACCCGCCTTCGAGGCGGGTTTTTTGTTTTCTTCCTTCTCCCAGTTCAACGGGGAGAAGGTGCCCGAAGGGCGGATGAGGGGCAGCGCCGGCGTCGGCAAGCTGACCATCAGCAACAACAGAAATACATCAGAGAAATTCGGTGACAGTGCACTTTTCATAGGCCGGCGCTGCCCCTCACCTGCCTGCCGGCATCCTCTCCCCGTATAGTGACGGGGAGAGGGGACGCTCTCGCCGGCGATTTCGCCAATCGCGTACGCTGCGCGGAGGAAGGCCGTTATTCCCCCACCAACTCTCGCAGCGCCATGCGCTTGTAGGCCTCAACCAACCTGTCACCCTCCTCCCGATCGACCGAGATCGCCAGTCGCACGGCCGCCTCGCCCATCTGCCAGACGAGGAAGGCCGTCGTCTCCAGTTCGACCGGATCGGCATCGGACCTCAGCCGCTTCAGCACCGCGACCAGAAATTCGGCATTGGCTCGGCTGTCGGCGAGCTCGAGCGAGCGCAGGGCCTTGTCCGCCTGCGTGCCCGACCAGACGTCGCGTATCACCGGCTCGGCCAGGAACAGCTGGTAATAGATGTCGACCAGTTCCGAAAACGCCTGCTTCAGCCCTTCGGCGTCCCTGACATCTTTCAGCGCCGCCGAGATGCAGGCTTGGCTCTCGGCCGTGTAGCGCTCGGCCAGCGCCCAGACGATCGCCCGCTTGTCCGGGAAGAACTGGTAGAGCGAGCCGATCGACACCCCTGCCCGCTCCGCCACCTCGCCCATGCGCATGGCATCGCTGCCCTGCTCGGCAATCAAGGCCGAGGCGGCGGCAAGCATGCGCTCGACCCGCTCGCGGCTGCGCTGCTGGCTCGGCGACCGGCGCGGCGAGGCGATGGCGGCTTGGTCCGGCTTGGCGGTGACTTTCTCGTCCATGGCTCCCTACAGGCGATTTTCCAACACCAGCTTGACTTACAAAATACGAGGGTTTATCACGTTTTGCAAATGTGAGGATTTATCACATTTGCAACACCAACCGACATCTGGGGCCAACTGAGATGATGAAACTTCTCCCCACCCTCACATTCATCGCCGCGATCGGCTCCGGCGTGGTCGGCGGCGTGTTCTTCGCCTTTTCCAATTTCGTCATGGCGGCACTCGCGCGGCTGCCCGTCCCAAGCGGCATCGCGGCGATGAATTCGATCAATGTCACGGTGATCACGCCGACCTTCATGACGGCGCTGTTCGGCACCGGTCTCATCTGCCTGGCGTTGATTGCCGCCGTTCTCTTCGGCTGGAGCCAGTCCGGCTCATACTGGCTGCTTGCCGGCGCCGTGATTTATTTCGTCGGCAATCCGCTCGTGACCATGGTCTTCAACGTTCCGCTCAACGACGCTTTAGCCGCCGTCGATCCGCACAGCGCCAACGGCGCCGCCGTCTGGGCGAACCATCTCAGCCAATGGGTGATGTGGAACCACGTCCGCACTGTCACTGCCATCGTGGCGATGGCCTGCTTCATCATGGCATTGATCTGAGGATACGCAGCCGCGATGCAAAAGGCCCCCGCCTCAGGCGGGGTCGGTCTTCTTGTGGGTTTTGCGGTCAGCATGGCCGAGATCCCGATCCGGATCGATGACGTCGCGGACCAGCTGCTTGAGCTTCGCCGCATCCGGAAAGCCGCCGTCGCGCTTACGGTCCCAGATCAGCTGATCGTTGCAGGAAATGGTGAAGATGCCGCCGGTGCCCGGCACCAGCGTCAACTCGCCGAGATCGGTGCCGAAGGTGGACAGCAGCTCCTGCGCCATCCAGCCGGCACGCAACAGCCATTGGCATTGCGTGCAATAGGTGATGCGGATGACGGGAAGCGGCTTGTCGGTCATACGAGATTGAGCTTCGCTCATATCGGATCGCGTTGCCGGTCAGGCCGCGCTGAGCTTGGCCATGGTCTCGTCGTCGACCTCGAAATTGGCGTAGACGCTCTGCACGTCGTCGTCATCCTCGAGGGTGGCGACCAGCTTCATCAGCGACTGCGCCCGCTCTTCGTCGACCGGGACGTTGTTCTGCGGCTGCCAGATCGGCTTGACCGATTCCGCCTCGCCGAGCGCGGCTTCGAGCGACCTGGACACTTCGCCGAGATTTTCGAAGCCGCAATAGATGGTGTGGCCTTCCTCATCGGACTCGACGTCGTCGGCGCCGGCCTCGATCGCGGCTTCCATCACCTTGTCGGCGCTGCCGGCCGAAGCCGGATAGTAAATCTCGCCGACGCGGTTCCACATGAACGACACCGAGCCGGTTTCGCCGAGCGCCCCGCCGGCCTTGGTGAAGGCGGCGCGCACATTGGATGCGGAGCGGTTGCGGTTGTCGGTCAGCGCCTCGACGATCAGCGCCACGCCGCCCGGGCCATAGCCCTCGTAGCGCACGGCTTCGTAGTTCTCGCCGTCGCCCGCGGAAGCCTTGTTGATGGCGCGCTGGATGTTGTCCTTCGGCATCGACACGGCCTTGGCGTTCTGCACCGCAAGGCGAAGCCTCGGGTTCATCGCCGGGTCCGGCGTGCCGGTCTTGGCCGCGACGGTTATTTCGCGCGCCAGCTTGGAAAACATTTTCGACCGCACCGCGTCCTGACGGCCCTTGCGGTGCATGATGTTCTTAAATTGCGAATGGCCAGCCATGGCACCCCTGTCGTGTTCGGCTAGAGCACCGCGGAGCGAAATGGGATCACCTCGCTATCCGCAAATTGCTCGAATTCAAATTTTCAGAACGCTCCAGGCATGCCTCGAAGGCACACGGCGCTCTCTGTCGGAATGGCCGGCTTATAGATAAATCGGCTCAATTCGTCCAGACGCGCCGTAACTCCGGCGCCGGAGAGGCCGCTCAGCTCTCGAGATCGGACTTCAACCGGTCGAGAATGCTGATCGCGTGGCCGGCATACTGGCTGATCCAGCGATCGTGGATCTGCTTGATCGGCAAGGCATTGAGATGGTTCCAACGCTCGCGTCCCTCGCGCCTCGCAACCACCAGGTCGGCCTCCTCCAGCACTTTCAGATGCATCATCACCGTGCAGCGGTCCATGTCCGGGAACGCCTCGCAAAGCGCGCCGGTGGTCTGCGGCTGATCCTTCAGGCGATCCAGCAACTCGCGCCGGCGTGGATGCGCCAAGGCCTTGAAAACATGGTCGTCCGCGGTTTGGCTTGACATGTTATGTTTCTATAACATATTGTTCCACTGAGCAAGGAAGGAGCTGTGGATATGTCCCTTGGATTCAGGATTTCCGGACGCATCGGCAAACCAGTCGCCGAGGTCTTCGACGCGGTGGTCAACCCGACGAAGCTCAGCGGGTATTTTACGACGCTTGGCGGCGCCTCGGCGCCACTGGTCCCCGGCACCACGGTCACATGGTGGAAGACCGTGCCCGTCGAGGTCGATGAAGTGGTGCCCAACGAGCGCATCGTGCTGCGCTGGGATGGCAGCGGCCCCGGCGTTGTACCGGCTTACAAGACCACGATCGAAATGAGCTTCGAAGCCTTGGATGACGGTGGCACCTTCGTCACCATTGCCGAAAGCGGATGGCGCGAGGACGAGGCCGGCCGCCAATCATCCTACGGCAATTGCGAGGGCTGGTCGCAGATGCTGTCTTGCATGAAAGCTTACGTCGAGTACGGCATCAATCTGCGTGAAGGGTTCTACCCCAGCGAAATGCGCGGTGAACTGCCGACGTCGGAAAGCAAATGATCCTGCGGCGGGAGCAACAGCCACACTCTGCCGTTGCCACCATCAATGCCCGCCGCCAGACCCCTGCTTCTTGCGATTCCGCGCCAGCATGTTGAGACCCTCGACCAGCGCCGAAAAGCCCATGGCGGCGTAGATATAGCCCTTGGGCACGTGGTAGCCCATGCCGTCGGCGATCAGCGTCATGCCGATCATCAACAGGAAGCCCAGCGCCAGCATGACGATGGAGGGGTTCCTGGCGATGAAGTTGGCGAGCGGCGTCGCTGCCAGCATCATGACGCTCACCGCCACGATCACAGCGATATACATGATGGCGATCTCGTCGGTCATGCCCACGGCGGTGATGATGGAATCGATCGAGAAGACGAGGTCGAGCAGCAGGATCTGGAAGATGGCGCCGGCAAGGCTCAGCTGCAGCGTACCCACCATCGTGTCCTGATGATCCTGCGGGTCGACCGTGTGATGGATTTCCTTGGTCGCCTTCCAGACCAGGAACAGGCCGCCGGCGATCAGGATCAGGTCGCGCCAGGAAAATCCGTGGCCGAACGCAGTGAACACCGGCGTCGTCAGCTGCACGATGATCGAGATCGTGGCGAGCAGGATGAGCCGCATGACCAGCGCCGCCGAGATGCCCAGCCGGCGGGCGCGGGCGCGCTGCGCTTCCGGCAGCTTGTTGGTCAGGATCGAGATGAAGATCAGATTGTCGATGCCGAGCACGATCTCGAGCACCACCAGTGTCAAAAGCGCAACCCAGGCGGTCGGGTCGGAAACAAAGGCAAAGTGCGGCGCCAGGAATTCGACAAGCTGCATGGAGGTCGTCCCCTCTACGATCTAGAGCAGTTTCGTCGCCAGTTAGGCACTGACCTCGCCTATATCAATGTCAGGACCAGAAAGACGGCGCCGTTTCTTCCAGCCGAGGCCCGCGACGAAACGGCGCGATCCTTTCCGCAAGCCCGGTGCGGTCGGAAATATCGACGCCGACGCCGCAGAGAGTCGCCGGTCCAGTCGCCGCTTCGAAGCGGCCTTTCGGCACCTTGGAAAGAAACCGATTGAGCGGCTCTTCCTTGTCCATGCCCAGCGAGGAATCGTAATCGCCGCACATGCCGGCGTCCGAGATATAGGCGGTGCCACCATTGAGGATCTGATGATCGGCGGTCGGCTGATGCGTATGCGTTCCGACCACGAGGCTGGCGCGGCCGTCGACGAAATGCGCGAAGCACATCTTCTCCGAGGTCGCCTCGGCATGGAAATCGACGATCGCCGCATCGGCCTGCTCGCCGAGCGGACAGGCGGCAATCTCCCGCTCGCCGGCCTGGAACGGATCGTCCAGCTCCGGGTGCATGAAGACGCGGCCCATGATGTTGGCGACCAGCACGCGCGCGCCGTTGCGGGCGATGTAGACGCCGGAGCCGCGCCCTGGCGTGCCCTTGGGAAAATTGGAGGGCCGCAGGAAACGCTCCTCGCGTGGCGCGAAGATCAGCGCGTCGCGCTGGTCCCAGACATGGTTGCCGGTGGTGACGACATCCGCGCCCGCAGCGAGCGTCTCGCGAAAGATGTCCTCGGTGATGCCGAAGCCGCCGGCGGCGTTCTCGCCATTGACGATTACGAAGTCGAGCCTGAAGTCGGAAATCAGCCCCGGCAGCTGTTCCCACACTGCCGTGCGCCCTGTTTTGCCAACCATGTCGCCGAGAAAGAGGAGTCTCATAGCCACTTCTATCCAGAGCTGTGGACACTAGGCAAGCGGCACCGAGGTCCTTAACGCCGGCCGAAAGTGCCGCGTTGCTGATCGGCTGGCCCCGCTCCAGCGCCGGCAACGCGAACGGTCGATGGCGCCATGGGCGGCGTTTTGCGTCCTCGCAACCAGAAGAACCAGATGTAGAACAAGGTGAACCCACCGGTGACGGCGAGCAGCAGCAGCCCGCCGCGCCAGCCCTTCATCGCGGCCGTGTCGAGGTTCGACGGATCGGCAGGGTCGTAGTAAAACTCTATCCTGTCGGCCCTGGCTGCCTTGTAGAGACCGATGTCCTTGTCCTTGCCGGACCACGTCATCGGCGCGTCATTGGCAACATAGCTGACGACGACATTGATGCCGTCCGTGGTGAGACCGTTCGCCCGCGTTTCGCTGTAGGGGCTGGCATCCGTTACGGTGGCAACCGTGCGCTGCCAGGCGGCCTGGTGATGCAAGCTTGTGCCGATGATGTGCGCTCCCATCGCAAACAGCACCGCAGCGATCAGGGCGAAAGGCATCAGCAAGTAACGCGCGAAGATAAACACCACGACCCCGTCGGTTCGGACTATAGCGCAGGAATATCACCCGACGGTTCTTTGAAACGCGTTAAGCAGATCGCGATATTTTAAGCGACATCGAAGCGGCGCAACCCGCTCTCGGTCAGTATTTCCGGAATGATGACGTCATGGTTCTCTTCCGGCACCCGCTCGACTTCCTGGCAGTCGAAGGCGATGCCGATCAGCCTCGGCGTGATGCCCTTGTCGGCCAGCCTGGCGATCGCTCGGTCGTAATAGCCTGCGCCGTAGCCGATGCGGTGGCCGCGGTCGTCGAAGGCGGCGAGCGGCACCAGCATCAGCGTCGGGTCGAGCACTTCCGCCTCTTCATGCGGGCCGACCGTGCCGAAGCCCATATCGACCATCGGCGCGCCGCGCACCAGCTCGCGGAAGACGATCGTGGTCTTGTCCAGGATCGCCGGCAGGCAGAGCCTGGCGCCCTTCTCGCGCAGCGCGAACATCAGCGGCCGCACATCGACCTCCGAGCGCATCGGCCAGAAGCCGGAGACGATGCGGCCGGGCTCGAAGTCGATCTTCTCCTTTGCCGCCTCGGCCATTTCGAGCGCGATCTCGACGCGCCAGAATTCGTCGAGCGCATCGCGGCGCGCCAGCGCTTCCTTGCGAAGCTGTTTCTTCAGGTCTTTCGGTGAGTTCATGCTCAGACGCTAGAAAGGGCCGGAATTGGGTGGAGTCTTAGGAACGACGTTTTCTAGCGCATGTCTCCCGAAATCGGGAGAGTGACGATCCACACAACCGGTGGAGAGGTCGATCCCGGGTGCCTACAAAGTAGGTGGGCGCCGTGTGAGAAAACCCACGGGTCTTCCCAGGGACAGCTCCCTAAGGATCGATAAGGCCCCGGGGATAAGTTTCTCCTGCCGGGAAGCACAGACCGCCGGGGACAAATATAGGCCGATGGTTAGCCGTTCGCCAGAGACACGAGCGACCAATTACGCGTAATTCGCCTTGCGGACCATCTCGATCAGAGGCTCTCGGCAACCGCCCTTGCGCGGCCGGCCTCGCCTCCTTACGGTCCAGCCCCACGGACAGGAGAAAAAATGCGTTTCGAAGGCACCGCGGCTTACGTCGCCGACAAGGATCTGATGGTCGCGGTCAACGCCGCGATCGCGCTGGAACGGCCGTTGCTGGTCAAGGGCGAGCCCGGCACCGGTAAGACCGAGCTCGCCCGCCAGGTGGCGTCAGCGCTTGGGCTCGAATTCATCGAATGGAACGTCAAGTCGACCACCAAGGCGCAGCAAGGCCTTTATGAATATGACGCCGTGTCGCGGCTGCGCGACAGCCAGCTCGGCGACGAGCGCTTCAACGACATTGCCAACTACATCAAGCGCGGCAAGCTATGGGACGCCTTCGCGGCGCAAAAGAAGGTCGTGCTTTTGATCGACGAGATCGACAAGGCCGACATCGAATTCCCCAACGACCTCCTGCAGGAGCTCGACCGGATGGAGTTCTTCGTCTACGAGACCGGCGAGACGATCCGCGCCGAGTTCCGGCCGATCGTCATCATCACCTCGAACAATGAGAAGGAACTGCCCGACGCCTTCCTGCGCCGCTGCTTCTTCCACTATATCCGATTCCCCGACATCGACACGCTGCACCGCATCGTCGAGGTGCATTACCCCGGCATCAAGCAGAATCTGGTGCGCGCGGCTCTAACCCAGTTCTACGAGATCCGCGAGGTGCCGGGCCTGAAGAAGAAGCCGTCGACCTCCGAGGCGCTCGACTGGATCCGCCTGCTGGTCGCCGACGACATCGCACCAGAGGATTTGCGCGCCGAGCCGAAGAACATGTTGCCGAAACTGCACGGCGCGCTGCTCAAGAACGAGCAGGACGTGCATTTGTTCGAGCGGCTCGCGTTCATGGCCAAACGGCAGGGATGACGCGCGGTTCTCGCATCTGGCGCCTAATTTAGGCCTCCGCCACGCTCCGGGCCGAGTCCTTCTCTGCTGAGAGGGCGCTGCCCGGGCCGAAGATGACGAAGCCAATCACCGACAGCAGAAGCACGCCGATCCCGCTATAGAGCATGACCCAGCCAAAGCCGTTGACCAGAGAGGCGTGAACGATCGCGCCGGTTGGATCGAGAGCAGCGAGTTCCGGCGAGGCTTGCGTCAGATCATCGAGATTGCCGCCGGCAATTTTTTCCGCCAGCAAGCGCAGCTCGTTCCCATCGATGGCGGGCCCGAATGCGGCACGCAGATGGGAAACGATCCCTTGCGTCAACAACTGCCCGAGCACGGCGATGTTGATGGCTAAAGTGATCAGGCGCGCGCTGATGTCGATGCCCGACGCCATGCCAGCGCGATCGGGCGATACCGACCCGGTTGTGGTGTGGGTGGTCGGCGAATTGGTCAGGCCGATGCCGATGCCGGCGATCAGCGTGCCGGGCAACATGGTCAGCCAATTGGCGCCATCGAGGCCCGAGCCGATCCGCATGGCGAGGAACCCGATCCCCAATGTGAGCAGCCCGAGCGGCACCGCGACTCGTGCCTGATAGCGGGCTCGCAGGCGCTCCGCAATCGGCGGCATCAGCATGAAGGGGAGCGTGTAGGCGAGCAGCAGCAGGCCGGTGGTGGTACTGTCGTAGCCGAGAACGCCCGAGAAATAGATCGGCAGGTAGATGATAAACGGCCAATAGCTGAAATTCATGCCGATGGCGCCCATGATCGCGCCAGAGAACTGGCGGATGCGGAACACGGAGAAATCGAACATCGGATAGGAACTGATCGTCTCCGCGACAAGGAACACAACGAAGGAGACGGCCGCCGCGGCCGTCACGCCGATGCGGACACCCAAGCTGAGCTCCGCCCCTTGGGTGATCAGATAGGAGAAACCGAACACCGCGAGCGAGAGCGTGAGCATGCCGGCCCAATCGAGCTTCTGAGCGTTGCGGTCGCGCGATTCCGTGACTCCGGCGCCGATGAAGGCCAAAGCGAGGATCGCGAGCGGCACGTGGATCAGGAACACCCACTGCCAGCTCGACAGCGCGACGATAAAGCCGCCGATCGCAGGCCCAAAGCCGAGGCCGATGCCCGAGACCACGCTCCAGGCGACAAACGCCTTGCCGCGTTCGCGGCCGTCCTGGAACTGGTGCGACAGCACCGCGACGCTGCAGGTCAGCATCGCTCCGCCAGCGAGGCCCTGCAGGAACCGAGCAACGATCAAGAGCCACGCGCTCGGCGCAAGGCCACACAGCAGCGAGGCGAGTCCGAAGGCGACAGTGGTGATCACCATCACGCGCTTGCGGCCCAAACGGTCGGCCAGCGTCCCCGTCGCCATGAGGACCGTCGTGCAGGCAATGGTATAGGCGTTCCTGATCCATTGCAGGTCCTTGAAACTGGCCGCAAGCACGCTTTCAAGTTTCGGGAGGATCACCGGCACGCTGGAGATTTCGAGACCGAACAGCAGCGAGGCAAGACAAACGCCGGTAAGCGCAATGGTGTTTCGATGAAACGTCATGTCGGTCACTTTCGATCTGGCTTGAAGAACGGGCGCCGCCGTTTTTCAACGGCAGTCGCCGAGGACATAGAGGAGGCTTGACCATGAAAAAAGGCTATGCGTATCTATTTCAGACATGACAAAATGGAATGCACACAATGACCAGCCTTGACGTCGATGCCGTGCGGACCTTCGTGATGGTGGCCGAGTTGCAGAGCTTCACGCGCGCGGCCGCGGCACTCGACAGCACGCAGGCGACGATCAGCGTCAAGTTGCGCCGGCTTGAGGAGAAGCTGGGCGCGCGTTTAATCGAGCGAACCCCGCGTCGCGTGAGCCTCTCGGCAAGGGGAGCCGTCTTCCTGCCCGCAGCGCGCGAGTTCCTTGCCGCTCATGAGCGTGCCATGGCCGAGTTTTCCACCACACCGTGTCGCCTCGCGCTCGGCTTTGTCGACCACGTCGCCGGACCGGAGCTTTCCGTGCTTTTGGCGCAGCTTCACGCGCATGATCCGTCGCTAGCGCTCAGCATGAGGATCGAGACCTCGTCTCTGCTGGAGGAAGCCTTCGACCGCGGCGAGCTCGATGCGGTGATCGTCCACCGCGAAAGCGACCGCCGAGGCAAGACACTCTCGCGCACGCAATATGGCTGGTTCGCCGCGCCCACATTCGAATGGCGGCACGGGACGCCGCTGCGCTTAGCGCTTTTAAGCACGGTATGCACCTGTCCGGATCGTCTGAGAGCGATCGAGGCGCTGGACCGGGCCGGCATCGCCTGGGACGAGGCGTTCCTGGGTGGCGGCGGCACCGCCGTCAACATCGCGGTGTCCGCGGGTTTCGCCGTTGCCGCGCTTGCCCATCGCGTCATTCCTCACGGCCTGATAGATGTCGGCCGCAAGCTGGGTTTGCCACCAATTCCGTCTTCCGAGATCGTCCTGCATTCGCACGCCCTGGCGCCGCGGGCGCGAGAGGCGCTCAGCATGCTCACCACCGCATTTCGCGAGTACAATTTGCCGCCGGGATAGGGCAAAGGAGTCTTCTGGGCCTGATTCCATTGCGGAGCCCAGGCTTCGGAGGAGAATGAAATGTCCGAGATCACCATCCGCCCGCTCGCGCAGTCCGATCACGCCGACTGGCGCCGGCTTTGGACCGACTATCTGACCTTCTACGAGATGAAGCTCCCGGAAGAGGTCTACGCCATCACCTGGAAGCGGCTGTTCACGGACGGTGAGTTCGAGCCGAAAGGTTTCATCGCCACGCTCGACGGCAAGGCGGTTGGGTTGACCCATTACCTCTACCACCGCTCCGGCTGGTCGGAGAAAAACAACTGCTACCTGCAGGACCTGTTCGCCGACCCCGAGGTGCGCGGCAAAGGCGTGGGCGCCGCGCTGATCAAAGCGGTGCAGGACGAGGCCGGCAAGATCGGCGTGAAGAATGTCTATTGGATGACGCACGAGACCAACGCCACGGCGCGCCGGCTCTATGATCATGTGGCAAGGCGGACGGGCTTTATCGAGTACGATCTGCTGTAATCACGGGTTATGGCAGGCTCTTGCGCGAAAGTTGGTTGAATGTCGGCGGCGGCAAGCATGAAAAGTATGAGCATCCGGAAAGGCCGGACGTAACGATCATCGTGCCTCGTCACCGCGAACAGTCCCTGGGCGTGGCGCGTTCGATCGCTCGACTTGCTGGATGGATTTGAGGACTATTCACATGACGCACTATGTCGGAATACTCGACGTAGCCGACGACGTCTGGGGCGTACGGGTCCCCGATCTTCCCGGCTGCCATGGCGGCGGGGCAAATCCCGAGGAAGCAATCGCCGACGCGACGTCGGCCATGCGTGAATGGGCTGAGGCCCGAATAGCAAAGCAACTGCCGATGCCTGCCCCTCGCACGATGACGCAATTGTTGCGGTCAGGTGAGATTGATAGCACTGCCGGCGAATCGGCGGTGATGATCCCCGTGCTGATCGATTCAGGGAGACCTGTCCGAGCCAATCTGTCCCTTGATGCAGGTCTGTTGGCAGCAATAGACGAAGAAGCGGGCCGGCGCGGCCTTACCCGCTCTGCGTTCATTGCAAGCGCGGCACGCGAGAAGATCGAGGGACAAAGATAACAATTCAACCATGTTCATCCCCTTCTTCCTCGAACTGAAGGCCGCGCGGGTTCCCGTTTCGCTCAGGGAATATCTGTCGCTGCTGGAAGGGCTGGAGGCCGGGCTGGTCGACTATGACGTCGAGGCTTTCTACTACCTCGCGCGCTCGGCCCTGGTGAAGGACGAGCGCCATATCGACCGCTTCGACCAGGTCTTCGCGCATGTCTTCAAGGGCGTCGAGGCGCTTGGCGGCCCTGATGCTGTCGATGTCGCCAACATCCCCGAGGAATGGCTGCGCCGGCTGGCCGAAAAGCACCTGACCGAGGAGGAGAAAAAGCTGGTCGAGGCTTTGGGTGGTTTCGAAAAGCTGATGGAAACCTTGAAGCAGCGGCTCGAGGAACAAAAAGGCCGCCACCAGGGCGGCTCGAAATGGATCGGCACCGGCGGCACCTCGCCCTTCGGCGCCTATGGCTACAATCCGGAAGGCGTGCGCATCGGCCAGCATGAAAGCCGGCACCGCCGCGCGGTGAAAGTCTGGGACAAGCGCGAGTTCAGGAATTTCGACGACACCGTCGAGCTCGGCACCCGCAACATCAAGGTGGCGCTGAAGCGGCTGCGCCGCTGGGTGCGCGAGGGCGCCGAGGAAGAGTTCGACCTGCCCGGCACCATCCACGCTACCGCCGAGCACGGTTATCTCGACGTCAAGACCAGGCCCGAGCGGCGCAATGCCGTGAAGCTTTTGATGTTCTTCGATGTCGGCGGCTCGATGGATGACCATATACGGGGCGTCGAGGAACTGTTCTCGGCCGCGCGCGCCGAGTTCCGCCAGCTCGAATATTTCTACTTCCACAATTGCCTCTACGAGCGCGTCTGGAAGGACAATCGCCGGCGATTGGCCGAGACGATCCCGACCTTCGACCTGATCCACAAATACGGGCCGGATTATAAGGTGATCGTCGTTGGCGATGCCTCGATGAGCCCCTACGAGATCGCCCATCCGGGCGGCTCGGTCGAGCACTGGAACCCGGAGGCCGGCAGCGTGTGGCTGGTGCGCTTGTTGCAGCAATGGCCGAACGCGATCTGGCTGAACCCGGAAGCCGAGAAGAATTGGCGCTACACGCACTCGATCGCCATGATCAGCGAGATCTTCGGCGGCCGCATGTTCCCGCTGACACTGGCCGGGCTGGAAGCCGCGACCAGGCATTTGTCGCGCAAGCGCTGAACTGCTGGTTGCAACGTTGAAATTCAGGTCAGGCCGAGTCGAAAATGGTGGCATCCGAGAACCGGAGCGGAGCGTACTTAAAGTACGTGAGCACCGGAAGCGCAGGATGCCGGCATTTGCAGACCGGCCTCACCTGAATATATCTGTAACAAACGCCTATGTTCCGACGAATACCCGTTGCAAGCAACAACGAGCCGCCAAGGCCGAGGAGATTTCATGGACACCCACGCCTATCCCGTCACCCGCACCGATGCCGAGTGGCGCGCCCGGCTGACGCCGGAGCAGTATGCCGTCATGCGCAACCACGGCACCGAGCGCCCCGGCAGCTGCGCCCTGCTCTATGAGAAGCGCGCCGGCACTTTCTTTTGCGTCGGCTGTGACCAGCCGCTGTTCGAATCCAAGCTGAAATTCGAGAGCGGCACCGGCTGGCCGAGCTTCAACGATCCGGTCCCGGGCTCGATCGAGACCACTGTCGACCGCAGCTACGGCATGGTCCGCACCGAATGCCACTGCTCGCGCTGCGGCAGCCATCTCGGTCATGTCTTCGACGACGGCCCGCCGCCCACCGGCCTGCGCTATTGCATCAACGGCGTGGCGCTGCGCTTCGAGCCTGCGGCCTGACCTGTTTTGGATATGACCTCGCAAAGGGCGGCTTCGGCCGCCCTTTTTCGTCTGGAGCGATTCTAGGGAAAGTGCGACGCGGTTGGGCTCGGCGCCTTCGCCGTAGCCTTCCGCACGGAATTACTCCGGGAAAGATCATCATGCCACGACCGTCGCGATCAGCCAGAGCGCCGAACCCAGCATCATCAACTGCACCTTGAACCCGCCACTCTTCTCCGCCGTCCGCCAGACGGCGATGGTCAGGAAGATGTTGTAGGGAACAGGCAGGAAATGCACCGCCAGCACCAGCCAGAGCGGCAGCTTCAATCCAAGCAGCATCAACGCAAGCGCCGAAGAGGCGATACTCAGGATCGTCGCGACGAGCAGCATGTCGCGCCAGAACAGCCGATCGAGCGGCGCTTCACCCCTCCAGCGCGTGCGGAAAAAATCCGTCATCCCGGCGACCTATCTCCGCCCCAGGACGTCGGTCACGGCTTCTTCGAAGCGCGAGCATTCCCTCACCAGCCAGTCGGTCATGGCCGGCCAGTTGTCCTCGGCATAGCAGTTCACGTGCCAAAGCGAATTGATGCCGAGACCTTGCGAGCTCTGCTCGGGCTTGAGCTTCAGCTTCGCCTCGATGGCCGGCTGAAACGGCTTCAGCCGCGACCATGAGTCCGTCGCGCCGAACTTTTCGTTGCGCCCGAAGAACACGCCGACATGGTTCTGCGCCGGCGCGACATACATCGAAAGCACCAGGGCGAAATCCGGCAACCCGCGCTGCCAGAACCAAGGTCCGCGTCGCGCCAGCGTGGCTCTTTCTTGCGGATGCCGTTCGGCGAACAGGGCCCAGAAGCCGCGATGGCGGAACTCCGAGGCGCGACGGCCACCGAAGTCGAATTCGGTCATGACCGGTTGCCCCGCTGGCCGAGACTGTTTCGAAATTCGCTCTGGCGAGTCATGTGGTGGCGGTTTCGAGAACCGTAGCGCAGCGGACATTTGGGTCCGTGAGCAACGGAAGCGCAGAAAACGCCATCAGATGGCCGCCGGAGTAGAATTTCCAAACAGTCTCCTCAGACCATGCCGAGAGCGGCCTTGTATAGATCGAGGATCGACTCCTCTTCCTGCCGCTCCGCCTGGTCCTTCTTGCGCAGCCGCACGATGGTGCGGATCGCCTTGGTGTCGAAGCCGGTGCCCTTGGCCTCGGCATAGACATCCTTGATGTCGTCGGAGATCGTCTTCTTCTCTTCCTCGAGCCGCTCGATGCGCTCGATGATGGTGCGCAGCTGGCCGGCGGCTACAGTCTGGCTGGTCTCGGTGATTTCGTCGGCCATTTTTCTCTCCGCGTCTTCTGAAGCCAAGGCGATTCCCACCACGGCGAATTGGAGCGGGTTCCCTGCCCGAGCGGGCGCGGCGGGTCAAGACACTTGTCGAGCGGCTGTGGACGGCTGCTGTCAGCCGCCCGCCAGGCATCGCGCTCCGACCGTCACTTAAAGGCTATGAGCAGATCCTTCGCATCGATCTGGTCGCCAGCCTTGACCAGCACCTCGGCGATCTCGCCGTCGCGTTCGGCGTGCAGCGCGGTCTCCATCTTCATGGCCTCGATCGACAGCAGCACGTCGCCCGCCTTGACCGCCTGTCCAGGCACGACGGCTAGCGCCGAGACCACGCCGGGCATCGGCGCGCCGACCTGGCCCTCATTGCCGGGCTCGGCCTTGCGGCGCGCCTTGGCGGCGGAAGCGCCATGCGCCCGGTCCGGCACCTTGACGCGGCGCGGCTGGCCGTTGAGCTCGAAGAAGACCGTGACCATGCCCTTGTCGTCGACATCGCCGAACGCCTGGCAGCGAACCACCAGCGTCTTGCCCTTCTCGATGTCGAGGAAGATCTCGTCTTCCGACTTCATGCCGTAGAAATAGGTCGGCGTCGGCAGCACGCTCACCGGCCCGTAGGTCTCCTGCGCGGCGGCGAAGTCGGTGAACACCTTCGGATACATCAGCCAGGAAGCGAACTCGTACTCCGAGAGCTTGCGCTCGAGCTTCGTCTCGATGTCCTTGCGGCTGGCCTTGAGGTCGGCGGGCTTCAGCAGCGAGCCGGGCCTGACCGTGATCGGCTTGTCTCCCTTCAGCGCCTTCTTCTGCAGCGCCGCCGGCCATCCGCCGGGCGACTGGCCGAGATCGCCGCGCAGCATCGACACGACCGAATCCGGGAAGGCGATGTCCTTGGCCGGGTTCTCGACATCGGCGACGGTGAGGTCCTGGCTGACCATCATCAGCGCCATGTCGCCCACCACCTTGGACGACGGCGTCACCTTGACGATATCGCCGAACATCAGGTTGACGTCGTGATAGGCCTGCGCCACCTCATGCCAGCGTGTCTCCAGCCCGAGCGAGCGCGCCTGTTCCTTGAGGTTGGTGAACTGGCCGCCCGGCATCTCGTGCAGATAAACTTCCGAGGCGGGCCCCTTGAGATCGCTTTCGAAGGCCGCGTACTGGTTGCGCACCGCCTCCCAGTAGAAGGAGATGTGGCGGATCCATTGCGGGTCGAGACCGGGGTCGCGCTCGGTGCCCTTCAGCGCCTCAACGATCGAGCCGAGGCAGGGCTGCGAGGTGTTGCCGGAGAAGGAATCCATCGCCGCGTCGATGGCGTCGGCGCCGCTCTCCACCGCCGCCAGCACCGTCGCCGCCGAGAGGCCCGACGTGTCGTGCGTGTGGAAATGGATCGGCAGGTCGGTCGCCTCGCGCAGCGCCTTGAACAACACGCGCGCCGCGGCCGGCTTGAGCAGCCCGGCCATGTCCTTGACGGCAATGATGTGGGCGCCGGCCGCTTCCAGCTCCTTGGCCAGCCCAACATAGTATTTGAGGTCGTATTTCGCCCGCGCCGAATCGAGGATGTCGCCGGTGTAGCATATGGCCGCTTCGACCAGCTTGCCTTCGGCGCCGACCGCGTCCATGGCGACCCGCATGTTCTCGACCCAGTTCAGGCAGTCGAAGACGCGGAACAGGTCGACGCCGCCGCTTGCCGCCTGTTTGACGAAATGCTGCACGACATTGTCGGGATAGTTGGTGTAGCCGACGCCGTTGGCGCCGCGCAAAAGCATCTGCAGCAGCAGATTGGGCGCCGCCTCGCGCACCTTGCCCAGCCGCTCCCAAGGGTCCTCGGTGAGAAAGCGCATGGCGACGTCGAACGTCGCCCCGCCCCAGCATTCCAGCGACAAGAGTTGCGGCAGGGCGCGCGCATAGGTGCCGGCGATGCCCACGATGTCATAGGTGCGCATGCGCGTGGCGAGCAGCGACTGGTGCCCGTCGCGCATCGTCGTGTCGGTGACCAGCACCTGGCGCTGCTCGCGCATCCAGGCCGCGAATTTCTCCGGGCCGAGCGCATCGAGCCTCTGCTTGCTGCCATCCGGGATATGGCCGTTGAGATAGGGCACCACGGGTGCGGCCGCATTCGCCTTCGGCGCCGGGCGGCCGCGCGTCTCGGGGTGGCCGTTGACGCTGACATCGGCCAGATAGGTGAGCAGCTTGGTGGCGCGGTCCTGCCGCTTCACCTGCTCGAACAGTTCAGGCGTCGTGTCGATGAACTTGGTCGTGTAGGAATTGTCGGCGAAGCGCGGGTGGTTGATGATCGCTTCGAGGAAGGTGAGGTTGGTGGCCACACCCCGGATGCGGAACTCGCGCAGCGCCCGGTTCATGCGCGAGATCGCCTCGCCGGGCGTCGGCGCCCAGGCCGTCACCTTTTCGAGCAGCGGATCGTAGAACCGGGTGATGACCGCGCCCGAATAGGCGGTGCCGCCGTCGAGCCGGATGCCGAAGCCGGCAGCCTCGCGATAGGCGGTGATGCGGCCATAGTCCGGGATGAAATTGTGCTCCGGATCCTCGGTGGTGATGCGGCACTGCAGCGCGTGGCCGTTGAGCCTGATGTCCTTCTGCGCCGGCACGCCTGATTGCTTGGTACCGATGGCGAAGCCGTCGAGGATATGGATCTGCGCCTTGACGATGTCGATGCCGGTCACCTGCTCGGTGACGGTGTGCTCGACCTGGATGCGCGGATTGACCTCGATGAAGTAGAACTTGCCGGTGTCGGCGTCCTGCAGGAACTCGACCGTGCCGGCGCCGATATAGCTCGTTTCGCGCGCGATCTTGAGCGCGTAGCCGCAAAGCTCCTGGCGCAGCTCTTCGCTCAAGTAAGGTGCTGGCGCGCGCTCAACGACCTTCTGGTTGCGGCGCTGGATCGAGCAGTCGCGCTCGAACAGATGCACCGCATTGCCGTGGGTGTCGCCCAGCACCTGGACCTCGACATGGCGGGCGCGCTCGATCAGCTTTTCGAGATAGACCTCGTCCTTGCCGAAGGCGGCCTTGGCCTCGCGCTTGCCTTCCATCACCTCGCGCGCGAGGTCTGCCTCGGCACGGATGGCGCGCATGCCGCGGCCGCCGCCGCCCCATGAGGCCTTGAGCATCACCGGATAGCCGATCTGCGCGGCGAGCTTCTTCACCTCGTCCATGTCGTCGGGCAGCGGATCGGTTGCCGGCACGACCGGCACGCCGACCTCGATCGCCAGGTTGCGCGCGGCGACCTTGTTGCCCAGCCGGCGCATCGTTTCCGGCTTCGGGCCGATGAAGGTGATGCCGGCCTCCGCACAGGCCTCGGCGAATTCCGGGCTTTCCGACAGCAGGCCGTAACCGGGATGGATGGCATCGGCGCCCGACAGCCTGGCGACCCGGATCACCTCCTCGATCGACAGGTAGCTCTCGATCGGACCCATGTCCTTGGCGAGATGCGGCCCGCGCCCGACCTGGTAGCTTTCATCGGCCTTGAAGCGGTGCAGCGAATATTTGTCCTCCTCCGCCCAGATCGCCACGGTTTTGAGACCGAGCTCATTGGCCGCGCGGAACACGCGGATGGCGATTTCGGACCGATTGGCGACGAGGATCTTCGTGATGGCCAAGGACTGGGCTCCAGCAGCGTAAAGGAGGTGAACGGCGCAATGATTAACGTGAAAATGCTGCAGCGCAAACAAATTTGCGCGACACCTAAAACGGTTTAACTCGCTTGTTTGCGGCAGGCGCGCCGTTGTTGCTCCTCCGCCGGTCTGTCGCGGGCGGCGAGGGCGCGTTCCGAGCTCGCCGGGCGAGGCTTCCGGCCGGCCGCGGCCGCGCAAAAAAATGCCCGGCGCAAGCGCCGGGCATCCGTTGCAAGTCGGCTTCTATTTGCCGGCTTATTTCTCGAAGTAGCTGTACTTGCCGTCGTCACCCTTCTTCCATTCGTAGATGACGTAGTCGGGACGGGTGATGTCGCCCTTGGAGTCGTAGCCGATCTCGCCGATAGCCGTCTTCCACGGACCGCCGGACTTGATGATCTCGGCAACCTTCTGCGCATCGTCGGCCGAGCCGGCCTTGGCGATGGCCTGCGAGATGATCTGCACGGCGGCATAGGAGTAGAGCGTGTAGGCTTCCGGCTCGAAGCCGGCGGCGCGGAACTTCTCCACCACTTCCTTCGCGGCCGGGTTCTTGCGCGGATCCGGAGCGAAGGTGTTGAGCGTGCCGGCGACCGCGTCACCCGCGATCGAGGCCAGTTCGTTGGAGACGATGCCGTCGCCTGAGAACAGCGGCGCCTTCAGGCCCTGGTCGGCCGACTGACGGATGATGAGGCCGGCTTCCGTGTGCAGGCCGCCCCAGTAGATCAGGGTGACGCCGCTTTCCTTCATCTTGGCGATGAGGGCCGAGAAGTCCTTGTCGCCGACATTCACGCCTTCATAAAGCACTTCGGTGATGCCGTTGGCGTTGAGGTTCTTCTTGGTCTCATCCGCGAGGCCCTGGCCGTAAGGCGTCTTGTCGTGGATGATGGCGATCTTGGCATCCTTGAAGTTCTTGGCGATATAGTCGCCCGCCACCTTGCCCTGCTGGTCGTCGCGACCGCAGGTACGGAAGGTGTTCCACAGGCCGCGCTCGGTGAGCTTCGGATTGGTCGCGGCCGGGGTCATGACGAGAATGCCGTTTTCCGCATAGACTTCCGACGCGGGAATGGTCACGCCCGAGTTGAAGTGGCCGTCGACGAACTTGACGCCGTCGGCGACGAACTTGTTGGCGACCGAGATGCCCTGCTTGGGGTCGGAGACGTCGTCGCCGATCTCGAGCTTGAGCTGCTGGCCATTGACGCCGCCTGCCGCGTTGATGTCGGCGACAGCCTGTTCCGCGCCCTTCTGCAGCTGTGCGCCGAAGGCCGCGTTCGGACCGGTGATCGGACCGGCGACGCCGATCAGGATATCGGCCCACGCGCTGCCGCTGAACGCGATGAACGCGGTCAGCGCAACGGCGGACAAGAGTGATTTTTTCATTGAAACGCTCCCATTTACGGAGTGGGCGTGGATGATACTTTCATGCGATGCCCACCCTTATCGCAGAAAGCATAGAATGCCGATTTTCAGGCACTTGTCACGCCAATTTATCCCCGAAAAGGCGCTAATCATAAACGTCAAACCTTCGGCTTCCAGCTTAATAAGGAAGCTCTTTCATAGAGCCAGTTATACTGCGTCACCATCTGGTTGGTGCGCGTGTATTGATAGCCGAGGAAGCCCAGGACCATCAGCACGATGGTGTCGACGATATAGTAATGCAGCGAGAACATCGTGCCGCCGAACAGCGCGTGATGGATGAACCGGATGCCGATACCGAGACCGAGCATGTAGAAGAACAGCTGAACGTGGCTGCTCCAGGTCTGCGCCGCCGCCTTGCCGGTCATCCATGCCGCCCAGCCGCCAAGCAGGCAGGTGACGAACAGGAACTGCCAGATCGAGGCTTCTTCGTAGAGAATACCTTGCATGATGAAGACCTCTCTTAGTGATGACCGCCTTCGAGATAGGCGGCGCGCACTTCCGGATTGGCGAGCAGTTCCTTGCCGGAGCCGCTCATGGTCACATTGCCGTTGACCATGACATAGCCGCGGTCGGCGAGCTTCAGGGCGCCGAAGGCATTCTGCTCGACCAGGAACACGGTCAGCCCCTGCGTCTTGTTGAGCTCGCGGATGGCGTCGAAGATCTGCTTGACGATCAGCGGCGCAAGACCCAGCGACGGCTCGTCGAGCAGCAGGAGCTTCGGCCGCGCCATCAGCGCGCGACCGATCGACAGCATCTGCTGCTCGCCGCCCGATAGCGTGCCGCCGCGCTGGCCGATGCGCTCCTTCAGGCGCGGGAACAGCGTGAACACCTTCTCGACGTCCTCGTCGTAATGCCTGAGATTGTCGAGGCTGGCGCCCATCTGCAGATTTTCCATCACCGTCATGCGCGGGAAGATGCGTCTGCCTTCCGGTGATTGCGCGATGCGCAGCCGCGCGATTTCATGCGTCGGCATCTTGGTGATGTCGGTGCCGGCGAAGGTGATGGTGCCGGCGCGGGCGCGCGGGGCCCCGAAGATGGTCATCATCAGCGTCGACTTGCCGGCGCCGTTGGCGCCGATCAGCGCCACGATCTCGCCCTGGTTGACGCTGACATCGACGCCGTTCAGCGCCCGGATGTTGCCGTAGTAGGTCTCGATCCCCTTGATGTCGAGCAGCGTTGTGCCGGCCATTACTTGCGCCCTCCAGGCTTGCCCGCTGTGGGCTTGGCCGCTGTTTCCTTGCCCTTCGAAGCGCTTCCGGCTTTCGTGGCTGAAGCCTTGGCGGCCGGCTTTTTAGGCGCCGCTTTCGCTGCGCTGGATTTCGCGGCCGGTTTGGCTGCCGATTGGGGTTTACCAGCGATCGAGGCGGCGCGGGCGTCGACCTGCGCCGCTTTCGACGCGCCCTTGGATACGGTGACCCGCTCGCCCTCGTCCGCGTGCTCGACACTGTCGGAAACCGGACCCGCCATCATCGAAGCGGAGTTGCCTGGGCCATGCGCGGAGTCGGGACCGGTATCGAGCTGCTCGATGACGTCCTCGTCGCCGACTTCGGTCAGCACCGTCTCGACCTCTTCGTCGTCGACGCCGAGATAGGCGGCGATGACGCGCGGATCGGTACGGACCGATTGCGGATTGCCGTCGGAAATCTTGCGGCCGTATTCGAGCACCACGACGTGATCGGAAATCTGCATGACCACCGACATGTCGTGCTCGATGAGCAGGATGGACGTGCCGGTGTTGTTCTTGATGTCCATCAGCAGGTCGTTCAGCGCCGCCGATTCCTTCGGGTTGAGGCCGGCGGCCGGCTCGTCCAGGCACAAAAGCTCCGGCCCCGTGCACATGGCGCGCGCGATCTCCAGGCGCCGCTGCGCGCCATAGGGCAGATCGCCGGCCGGATCGTCGGCGCGATCGACGAGGTCGGCCTTTTCCAGCCAGTGCCTGGCAAGGTCGATCGACTCGGCGGACGCCTGTCGATAGCTCGGGAAGCCGAACAGGCCAAGGAAAGTGTAGCCCGAAGCCTTCATCAGCTTGTTGTGCTGCGCGACCAGAAGGTTTTCCAGGAGCGTCATGCCCGAGAACAGGCGGATGTTCTGGAAAGTGCGCGCCACCTTGGCGCGCGCCGGGATCTCGTGGTTGGGCAGGCGCTCGAGCAGGTAGGTCGAGCCGTCGCGCCGGTTCAGCGTCAGCATGCCTTCCGACGGCTTGTAGAAACCGGTGATGCAGTTGAACACGGTTGTCTTGCCGGCGCCGTTCGGTCCGATCAGCGCGGTGATCTCGCCGCGCCTGGCCTGGAAGGACAGGTCGCCAATGGCGACCAGGCCGCCGAACTTCATCGAAAGATGTTCGACCTGCAGGATGAAGTCGTTTGCGGAAGCTTGCGCGTTCATCAGCCGTGCCCCTCCTTGGTGAAGGACGCCGAGACCGCTCTTCGTTCTTTCAGGAAGGCCGTCGGTTCTCGACTGCCGACGAAGCCGCGCGGCTTCCACAGCATGACGATGACCATGGCCATGCCGAACAGCAGCATGCGGTAGAGTTCCGGTGTGAAGTCGGGTCCGAACACGGCCTTGAGGAAGTCAAGTTCGCGCAGGATCTCGGTGCCGCCGATCATGACCAGCGCCGCCACGGCAATGCCGCCCAGCGAACCCATGCCGCCGAGAACGACGATGGCGAGGATGATCGCCGATTCGAGGAAGACGAAGGATTCAGGGCTGACGAAACCCTGACGGGCTGCGAAGAACGAGCCGGCAAAGCCGCCGAACATGGCGCCGGTGGCGAACGCCGTCAGCTTGGTGGTGGTGGTGTTGATGCCGAGAGAGCGACAGGCGATCTCGTCTTCGCGCAACGCTTCCCAGGCGCGTCCCACCGGCAGGCGACGAAGCCTTATGGTGACGAAGGCGGTGAGCAGGCAGAGCGCCAGGGCGAGATAGTAGAGGAAGATCTTGTAGTAGGCCCCTGATTGGGCAATGTGCAGAACCTTGGCGATGTAATTCGGGTCGGAGACGTTGAAAGACATCAGGCCGAAGAACGACACTTTCGGAATGCCCGAGATGCCTGCTGAACCATTGGTGACCTCACGCCAGTTGATAAGCACCAGGCGGATGATCTCACCGAAGGCAAGGGTCACGATCGCCAGATAGTCGCCGCGCAATCTGAGCACCGGGAAGCCGAGCATGACGCCCCAGAAGGCCGCCATGCAGCCCGCGGCCGGCAAAAGGATCCAGAACGACAGGCCGAAATGCGTGCCAAGCAACGCGTAGGCATAGGCGCCCACGGCATAGAAGGCGACGTAGCCCAGATCCAGCAGGCCGGCCAACCCGATGACGATGTTGAGGCCCCAGGCCAGCATCACATAGATCAGGATTTGGATGCCGAAATTGTCGACCCATTTGAGCGAGCCCTGGAAGCCGAACAGGAGCACCATCGCGATTGGATAGAGCAGTAGGACGACGAGGCCGATCCTGTTGAAGTTCCGCTTCAGGAAGCCCGGTTCGGCGACGACGGCGGGTGCCGTCGCCTTCTCGGCCTTCGACCGCTCCATCGCCGGAATCGCATACGCCACATAGACAAAGCGGCCGAGCGTGACGGCAATGACCACGATGGCGAGCAGGCCCCAGCGCTGCACCAGGATCAGTTCGTTGCTGATGTTCTGGTCTGTCCTGAGACCGATGAACAGCACGAACAGGCCGAGCGAGATGGCGCCGGCATAGAGCGCCTCACGAAAAGCGCGCTGGATGGGAGTGGCGACGGTGTCGCGCTCCGAGGACACGGTAACGGCCATGAGGATCAGACCTTTTCGACTTCAGGCCGGCCGAGGATGCCGGAGGGCAGGAAGATGAGCACGATCGCCAGGATCGAAAACGCGGCCACGTCCTTGTAGTCGATGGAGAAATAGGCCGACCACATGCTCTCGATGAAGCCGATCAGGAGCCCGCCGAGCACCGCGCCGGGCAGCGAGCCGATGCCGCCGAGCACGGCCGCGGTGAAGGCCTTAACGCCCGGCACGAAGCCGTCGGAGAACACCACGACGCCGTAGTACATCAGGAACAGCGTGCCCGCGACGGCGGCAAGGGCGGCGCCCATGATGAAGGTGATGGAGATGGTGCGGTCGACGTCGATGCCGAGCAGCGCCGCCATCTTGCGATCCTGCTCGCAGGCGCGCTGGGCGCGACCGAGCGCCGTCCTGTTGACCAGGTACCAGAAGACCGCGAGCAGCGCGATGGTAACGATCACGATGATGATCTGCTTCAGCGAGATGCTGATGCCGTCGATCGTGTAGACCTGGCTGACCAGCGGCGGGATCGGCTTGTTGCGCGGACCTTGTGTGACCTGCACGAAGTTGGACAGCGCGATCGACATGCCGATGGCGGTGATCAGCGGCGCCAACCGGAACGAACCGCGCAGCGGTCGGTAGGCCACCTTCTCGATCGTCCAGTTGTAGAGGCTGGTCAGAAGCATCGCCACGATCATCATGATCAGAAGCGCCACCACGACCGGCACCGAATAGAACAACGCGCCGAGGATCAGGAAGACGATGAGCGCGGTGAAGGCGCCGACCATGAAAATGTCGCCATGGGCGAAATTGATCATGCCGATGATGCCGTAGACCATCGTATAGCCGATCGCGATCAGGCCATAGATAGATCCCAGCGTCAGCCCATTGATAAGCTGCTGGACGAAGTACTGCATATTTACGCGGCTCCCCTGGAATGTCGCCCGTTTTCGGATCGCACTCCTTGTCGTATTTCCCCTAGTCGTAAAGTTTCGAGCCCGGATTGCAACGTGATTTTTCAATCGCTCTGCGTGGTTTGGAAGCACGCCGTCCGATTGCCCGTTTTTTCACACCCGACCCCTGGACTATCGCGGACCCTAGCATTGGCACAACGCAATGTCTTTGACGATTCAACCCTATGATGGGCCTCGTGTCGAAGAAACCAGCGTCAAAATAAGTTGATGAGAAGAATCCTTGCGCCAACCGAAGCGCCCGGTTTCCTGTCACCGCACCTTCCGCAAGGTCAGGATTCCGTCATCTGTCACGGGCATGTGACGGTGCGGCGCCCTTCGGTCGAAGGCGCCGCGCCACAATAAAGAACCTTGAAGCGACGTCTCAGTAGGCAGAGCCTCCCTCGCCATTGAGACTGTGCTTTTCAGTGCCTTTGAGCGGCGGATTGAAGACGCTCACCAGCACCATGTCGCCGGCGCTGTCGGCGCGCAGGAAGTGGTCGTCATGGGCATCAAGCACATAGACCGTGCCCGGCTCGACGCGATGGACGGCGCCGGTCATGTCCTCGACCTCGCCGCTGCCGGAGATGCAGTAGCAGGCCTCCAGGTGCCGCCGATACTGCAGTCGCGATTCGCTGCCGGCGCGCACCACCGTGTGACATATGGTGAAGCCCATGCCGTCTTGGCTTGTCAGCAGCCGATGGCTGGTGCCGTTGCCCCAATCGACAAAGAAGTCAGTTTTTTCTACATCAGCCAATTGTCTGGTGAACATCGTCGTCTTTCCATGAAATCAGGTTTGAGAAGCGGCGTCGCGCCTCGAATTCGACGGCAGGCATCGACTTTTTGGTCTGGCCTGGTTAGATTTTGCGCCGTCGGCCCAGATCAATGACTCAGGTTGCGCCATGCTTCAAATGATGGATTTTGGCCCTTTCTGTTAGAGAATTTTACAGATGGACTATCTGCCGCTGAATGCCATCCGGGCCTTCGAGGCGACCGCTCGCCACCTCAGTTTCTCCGCTGCCGGCGAGGAACTGCATGTCACCCACCCTGCCATCAGTCACCAGATCAGGCGGCTGGAGGAGTGGCTTGGCGTCGCATTGTTTCATCGCGACGCCCGCAAGGTGCGCCTGACGGAGGCCGGGCTGATCCTGCAGGCGTCAGCGGGCGCGGCGCTGTCGGAGCTGGGCGCGACCTGTCGCCGCATTCGCAGAAGCGCCGCCCAGGCATCGCTGTCGGTGGGTTGCATTCCCTCGATCGCCAGCCGCTGGCTGGTGCCGCGCCTGTCGGATTTCACGGCGCGCCATCCCGAGATCGCGATCCGTGTAGCCTACGCCAAGGCCGAGGATCGGCTCGAGGACGACAACGACATCCTGATCACGCTCGGCGCCGATCCCTCGCCGCATGTCACGAGCCTCAAGCTGTTTTCCCGCATCAGCCGGCCTGCTTGCAGTCCGCACTATCTTGCGCGCAAGGGGCGGCTGGAAACGGCGGCGGCCATCGCGGCGGCGGACCTGTTGCACGACGAGACGCGCCAGGGCTGGCAGGAATGGTTTTCCAAGTCCGGGGTCGAAGAGCGCGATGTCGGGAGCGGCCCGGTTTTTGCCGATTTCAACATACTGGCGACCGCGGTCATCGCCGGGCACGGCGTGGCATTGTGCCCGGTCGAGGTTTTTCGCGAGGAGCTCAGGCGCGGCGACCTCGTCGTCCTCTCCGATATTTCGACGGACGACGACAAGGGTTATTTCCTGACGATGTCGGCGCAGCCCTCGTCTGCCGAGGCCAGGTTCGCCGAATGGTTCCGCGATCAGGTATCGGCCAAAGCCGAGGCCTGACAGCAAGCCGGCTGGATATTCCGGCTGACGATCACGTCACGATGAAGCCATGCGCGAACGGATCGCGGTCGTCGATGAAGATGGTGTTCAACCCCGTCATCCGCGCCCAGCCACCGATCGAAGGGATGATCACCGGCTTGCCGGCAACGGAAACCTCTTTCTCGACCCTGCCCTTGAACAGCGACCCGATGATCGATTCGTGGACAAAACTGTCGCCCTCCTTGAGCTTGCCCTTGGCATGAAGCTGCGCCATCCGCGCCGAGGTGCCGGTGCCGCAGGGCGAGCGGTCGATCGCCTTGTCGCCATAGAACACGGCGTTGCGCGCATCGGCCTCCGCATTCCTCGGCTTGCCGGTCCACAGCATGTGCGACAGCCGGTTGATGCCGGGATTCTCCGGATGCACGAAGGAATATTTCTCGTTGAGACGCTGCCGCACGACGGGGCTCCAGGCGATGAGGTCGCCCGCCGTGTAGTCGGCCACGTCCCGGTAATTCTTCTGCGGCTCGACGATGGCGTAGAAATTGCCGCCATAGGCGACATCGACGCTGATCTCACCGAGCATCGGACATTCGACGGTCAGGCCTTCGGCATAGAGGAAGGAGGGCACATTGGTGATGCGCACCTCCTCGACATATTCGCCGACCTGCTTGTATTCGGCGATGACCAGGCCGGCCGGCGTATCGAGCCTGAGCACGCCCGGCGTCTTCGGCTTCACCAGCCCATGCTCGATCGCCATCGTGACCGTGCCGATCGTGCCGTGGCCGCACATCGGCAGGCAGCCCGACGTCTCGATGAACAGGATGGCGATATCGCAATCCTCGCGCGTCGGCGGATAGAGGATAGAGCCCGACATCACGTCATGGCCGCGCGGCTCGAACATCAGCCCGGTGCGGATCCAGTCATATTCGGCGAGGAAATGCGCCCGCCGTTCCATCATCGTCGAGCCCTCGAGCAGCGGACCGCCGCCGGCGACGAGACGCACCGGATTGCCGCAGGTGTGGCCGTCGATGCAGAAGAAGGATTTCTTGGCCATGGATTTTTCCTGACTGTCAGAACCGTTGCGCACGGAAAGGGGTGAGGTCGAGCGGCGGAGTCTGCCCGAGGATGAGATCGCGGATCAAGCGGCCGGTCGCCGCCGATTGGGTCAGGCCGAGATGGCCGTGGCCGAAAGCATAACAGACATTTGGCGCGCGCGCCGCGCCGATCACCGGCAATGAGTCCGGCAGCGACGGGCGATAGCCCATCCACTCGCGGCCGCCTGACGGGTCGAGCCCGGGCAGGAAACGTTTTGCTTTCTCCAGCATCGCCTTGGAACGGGCAAAGTTGGGCGGCCGGTCGATCCCGC
>NZ_RZRX01000189.1:0-13042 GCF_003997405.1 Mesorhizobium sp. M2A.F.Ca.ET.042.01.1.1 | reverse complement strand
CTATTCGTCCGGGCCAGGCTCCGGCCATGGCTCCTTGGCGGCTTCCGCGTACCAATGCCGCATCGCGGGCATCGCCAACACCGCATCGACATAGGCGCGGGTGACGGGCGCCAGCTCGCCGCCATAGGTGTCGAAGCGCGTGACCACCGGCGCATACATGGCATCGGCCGCAGTGAAATGGCCGAACAGGAACGGGCCACCCTGGCCATATTGCTCGCGGCACTGGCGCCAGATCGCCTCGATCCTTGCCCGCTGCGCCTCGCCCTCGGCATCGAGCGGCTTGTGCTCTTTCGGCCGACGCAGGTTCATCGGCCAGCCGTAACGAACCTCGCGAAAACCGGAATGCATCTCGGTCGCGACCGAGCGCGCCAGCGCGCGAGCGCCGAGGTCCTCCGGCCAGAGCTTTTTCTCAGGGTAGAGGTCAGCAAGATATTCAAGGATGGCAAGCGTTTCCCAGACGATCCTGCCATTGTGATTCAACACCGGCACAAGCCCGGTCGGCGACACCTTGGCGAGGTTGGCCGCGGTCTGCGGCGTGCGCAGCCGCACGAAGCCCTCCTCGAAAGGTATTTCCAGGTGCCGCATGGCCACCCAGGGCCTGAGCGACCAGGAGGAAAAGCATTTGTTGCCGATATAGAGGGTGAACTCTGCCAAGAACGGTCTCCTGATGATGTCAATTCGCTTCAGCCGTCGTGATCGCGGGCGGCCTCACGCCGGCGCGGGCCTGGATCGCAGCGACTGCCGTCTGTATGTCGGGATTGACCTCGAGCGCCCTGCGGCCGGCATCGATCGTGAGATCGACCTGGTCGACAGGCAGCCTGAGCCTGGTCGGAATCTCGTTCAGCTTCGCCTGCGTCGCCGGATCGAGATCGGCAAAGGAAAGGTGCTCGACCACAAGGCGGACATCACGGCAGTTCCACCCGGCCGACGAACCGCGATAGGCCGAAACGGTCGAGGCCGACAGCCCGCAGCGATAGCGCACCAGCTCGCCCTTCCATTGCGAGACGGCAAGTTTCAGCGCATCGAACTCGTCGCGCACCGAGGCGGCGAGCGTGGTGCTGGTCACGGCGTCGAGAAGCTCGGCGGCCTTTGGTCCGTGCAGCGACTTCGCCCAGTTCACATCGCTGTCGCTCCCGGCGTCGGCGACGATGAAGATCAGCGTCGTCAGGCGGACCGCGGCCGACGGCGACAGCGGCCCGTAAGGCGTGCCGGCGGCGGAGCGCTCAAGCGTGAAGCCGGTGACGCCGATATTGTCCGTCAGCCCACCGTCGAGCAACTTCACATAGTCGAGCGGATCGTCGTTCTGATAGGAATCGAGCGCGCTGGCATAGGCCTTGAGCCGCAGCGAGGCGTTGCGGTCCGCAAGCGCCTCGCTCAGCCATTGCGGCCTGCGGTAACCGCAATGGGGGCTGGTCGCCGAGACCACGATCGGCGCGAAGACGATCGGCACGGCGGCCGATGCCGCGACAGCGTCGGCAATCCGCACCTGGTCGAGGTCACTGCACAGCGCCGCGAAGGTGTCGTAGGTGAAGAGGAACGGCGTGCGGTTGTAGATGTCGGAGGCGTTGATCCAGACGATCGGACCTTTCGGCCGGTGCAAGGCCTTGAAGGTCGCGCCGTCGAACAGATGGCCGTTCAGCCATCTGGCGAAACCGCTGCGGTCGTTGACGCCGCCATAATAGGCGCGGATGAAGTTGACCGGCGACAACGATGTCCTGAGATCGGCCTCGGCGTTCTGGGTCAGGAAGCGCTCGCGAAAATCCCGGTAGCCGTCCCTGCCCTTGTAGCCGAAATATGCGGCGGCGACGGCGCCGCCCGAAGCGCCCGAAACCATCCTGATGTCGTCGACCAGCGTGCGCCGTTTGGGGCGTTGATCGATGACGACGTCGTCCAGCGCCCGCAAGACGCCGTACGAGAAAGCGGCGGCCCGCGTGCCGCCGCCGGAAAACGCAAGACCCACGACGGTCGAGCCATCATCGGCTGGGTCGGGGATGTAAGTGGGTGATGGGCGACCGGCTTGCCTGGTGAGCGTGTTGATCGGTCCGACGTCGTCGGCGATGCAGCCAGCCAGGGCCATCAGGACAGCGACAAAAGCCACACGAAGACGCAAACCCGGTTCCCCCAGGGCTGCCCTCTCCCGCAGCCGCTGCGAGCCTAACCGGATTGCGTTGCCCGATGCAACCGCACCCCTCAAGCACCAGCATGACAGGCACCATGGAGGCCGCCGCGGGGCGGCCTTTTCATGTCTGGAATTGCTTGGCGAAAGCGTTGGTGAAGACGATCTCGCCATGGTCGCCAGCCGCCTCGCCCAGCGCCACATCCATGATGTCGGCCGTGATGCGCGCGAGCGCGAAGCCGCCCATATAGGCCGCCTTCGGCTTGACGAGATCGAGGCCGTCGCGCTGGTAGATCATCGGCACTTCGTGCTGATGGCCGTGGAAGATCGCGATGACGTTGTAGCCGCTGATCGCCGCCAGCAGAGCCTGGCGGTCGGCTTCGCCCCACCAGTGCGGGCGGCCTGAACCATCGTCATCATAGGTGCGTTTCACCGGATCCCAGCGCTCGGTCGAGAAGGTGTCCCAACCATAATGCTGGAAGACGACCACTGGACGGCCATCGCCGGCATAAGTGGCGAGGTCCTGCTTCAGCCAGGGCAGGCTGCTCGGCGCGCCATGGCCAGTGTCGCCGGCGAAGCGGTGCATCTGGATGAGATGCAGGCCGCCCCAGTCCCAGGAATAGCAGTCGGTATCGACATCATATTCGGTTGCCGGCACAGGCGGCTTGAAGAACACGCCGGGGCGATGGTTGACCTCGACATAATCTCGCAATTCGCGGCGATACCAATCGACATGCGGCGGCGAGCCGTTCTGGTCGAGATCGTGGTTGCCGAGCCCGACATAGACCGGGATGTGGACGCGGTCCGGCCCAATGCCTTCCTGATAGCGCTGGGAGAACTGCAGAAGCTGCGTGCCTTCGCTGGGCTCGGTGACCTGGCCACCGCCATCGTCGGTGATGTCGCCGCCGGTGACGAGGCCGAGCGGCGTGCCTATGCGGGTGCCGGCCGAATGCAGGCCGGTGGAGACGCCGTCGATCTCGGCCGGCCACTTCTTGTCGGCAATGGCGTTCAAGGCCGCGACGTTGCGCAGAAGAGCTGCATCGGTCTTGCCTTCCTGCAGGCAATTGGGGCTGAGGCCGCTTGCCATGCGGCAGGCATGGATATCGGCGACGAAGAGGAAGGTGGCGTCGATCGGCTGGATGCGCTTTCCGGTCTGGCCGAAAGCCGCGCGAGGAAGGGCGCAGGCGGCAGCGAGGAGTGCCGTCCGGGTGATGAGCAAACGGCGCGAGATGGTAGCTGGCGAGGGACGTTTCATCGTTACCCGATTAAACATTCTCGACCCGCCTCGTCCAGTTCAATGCCCAGCCGGCGCCTGGGAGACTGTTCAAGCCAAGGCATGAAAGCTCCTGGGTCGACAGAACAACGGCGGTCTGTCATTGCTCTGCTACATGCACCCAGGGGAGGAAGGCATGAAGAGCCTTACAACCGGCATGGTGCTCGCCATGCTCGCATTCGCCGGCGGCGCGCAGGCCGCAGACTGCGTCGACGCCAAATCGGCAAAAGCCGGCTTCGTGCTCGAAAAACCCGGCATAAGCAGCGAGTTCCGACTGGCGCCCGGCGGCATGGTCGCGGTCGCCAACAAATAGAATTGGATTCGCCGCAGACACAGTATCTCTATGCCGGGCTGATCGAGGTGTTCCGCGACAGCGACACCGGCCGGCTGTCGATGATCCCGCTCGGCGACCTGAGGAAGCTGTTCCCGCTGAAGGCGGGCGCCAAGAGCAAGACCGAATTCGTGCGGCTGTCCTCGAAAAAAGCGCCGCAGGGCACCGAGACGCTGGCGCTCACCGTCAAAGGCAAGGACACCTACAGGCTCGGCGACTGCAAATACAATGTGCTCGTGGTCGGCGAAACGATCACCGGCGAGAGTGGCAACGTCATCGATACGTTCACCGCGCTCTATTCGCCGGACCTGCAGGCGGTGCTGGCGCGGCGGTATGATGAAGGGACGAGCGCGCAGAGCGAGGTGGGGTTCGAGCGGATCAAGCCGTTGGCGCAGAAAGGCGCTTTCGGCCGACTGCAAATTGCCAACCGGCCGTGCACCAGTCGCATCAACGCCGACCGGCTGCTACGGCTTGACGGTGAACTCCGTCCACATGCCTGTCGCGAAATGACCGGGGACGTTGCAGATGAGCACGTATTTGCCGGGTTTCAGGTCTACGGTAAGCGTGCCCGAAGCGCCCGGGTCGAGCTCCGAAACCTCTCCCTTGTCACCGGCCTTGTCCTCGTCGACCCTGTTCTCGGCGTCAATATAGGGAAGCGAGGCCGTGGGATCCACTCGATACATCACGATCATCTCGTGGATAGTATCCTTGGAGCTGTTCTTCACCTTGAAGGTGATCTTGCCGGCTTTCACCGTCGCGGGCTTGGCCGTTATCCCCATGCTTGCCTTCGACATATCGAC
The DNA here is from genome assembly GCF_003997405.1 of Mesorhizobium sp. M2A.F.Ca.ET.042.01.1.1. Taxonomy (NCBI): domain Bacteria; kingdom Pseudomonadati; phylum Pseudomonadota; class Alphaproteobacteria; order Hyphomicrobiales; family Phyllobacteriaceae; genus Mesorhizobium; species Mesorhizobium sp. M2A.F.Ca.ET.042.01.1.1. The sequence continues at coordinate 8,522 of NZ_RZRX01000189.1, read as the reverse complement.
GCCTGACATTCCGTAGGCGAAACCTGTGGTCATGGGCACGTTCGCCCCTTTGTCCCACAACGAAACCTGAACCGTGGCGGCGGCTTGAGCGGCACCAGCCATCGCAAAAATCGCGGCAAGGCCCACAGCCGAATTCCTGACCAGCTTATTCACAGCAAAACTCCTCCGGCAGACACCGGTGGAACCGACACCGGCAACCGACCGCTCTCTGCCATGGAACCTGGCCGAACGGTGCCTGCATGATTGCACCGCCGCCCGCGCCCGACCTTGCGCTGGATCAAACCGATACGCTGAACAACACGGACAGCCTGAGAATGCCTTGGACCCGACTGCCCTACCAGATGTCGTCGTTTCCGAAGGCTCGGCCGATGATTGCAGCCACGAACGCCGGGTCTTCCCAATGTGGGTTGTGGCCGCAGTCCCGCGCCCAGACCAGACGCGATCCGATGATTGCCTGGCTCAGCGCCTGCTGGTGCGCCTCGCCGAAAAGCGGATCGCGCCCGCCGGCGATGATCAGCGTCGGGACCCGCACGGTCCGCGCCGCGGCGGTCAGATCGGTGCGGCGGATCTCTTCGAGAATGGCGCGCCAGCGCGCCGCCGGAATCGCGGAGGCGTCCTGCGCGAGACCGGCGAGAAAAGCCTGAGGCACGCCCGGCTGGCAGGCATGCCACCAGTCATAGAACGGATCCGACGGCGAGATCGGGTCGCGCAGGGCCGCCACGCCGTCGATCAGTTGGTGATGCGATCTGAAATCGGGCTTCTGCGCACTGGCCAGGATGACCAGCCCTCCGATCAAGTCCGGATATTGTGCGGCCAGCGCGATCGACACCATGCCGCCCAGCGAGTGTCCGACGACAACCGGTCGGTCCAGCCGCAAGCGCCGGATCAGCCCGGCAATGTCGTCAGCGAAATCGGCGACACTGCACCCCTCGCCCACCTGCGAGCCGCCATGGCCACGCAGATCCGGCATGATCAGCCGGCGCCCGGAAAGATGCGGGGCCAGCAGCGAAAAACTGCGGCTGGTGTCGGTGAAGCCGTGCACCAGGACAAGCGGCGGCTCCGAACCTACGACCTCGACATAGGCTAGGTCGAGGCCGCCGGCATCGACAATCCGCTTGCGGGAGGCCCAGGTGGATTGCTCGATGTCCTGATCCGTTGGCTCCGGGGCTGGCTGGCTCACAATCCGAGCTTTTCCTTGACTGCGGCAAGGCCGGGCTTGCCGTCGAAGGCGGTGACGCCGGCGAGCCAGGCGTCGAGGCGATCCTTGTGCAAGGTGATCGACTTCAGCGCGCCGTCTTCCGGCTTCATGCCATCGTTGATCAGATAGCCCATGCCGACATTTTCCATGTCGATGTCGAAGGCAAGGTTCTTGAGAAACTGCGCGACGTTCGGGCATTCCTGCAGAAAACCCTTGCGCACCTGGGTGGTCACGGTGGCGGCGCCGAAATTCGGACCGAAGAACTTGTCGCCGCCGGTCAGATACTTGAAGTCGTACATCGTGTTCATCGGATGCGGCGCCCAGCCCTGGAAGACGATGAACTGCTTCTCCTTGATCTCGTAGCCGACCTCCGAGAGCATGCCGGCCTCGCTCGATTCCACCACCTGCCAGCCGTCGAGGCCGAATTGCGGATCGGCGATGGCGTCCATCATCAGCTGGTTGGAGCCCGGCTCGATGCCATACATCTTCTTGCCGAACTTGTCGGCGAATTTGTGCAGGTCGGACAGGTCCTTGACGCCGGCGTCCCAGACATAGGTCGGCACGGCGAAAGTGTATTTGGCGCCGACCAGATTGACCCGCACATTCTCGATCGAGCCGTCCTTCTTGTAGGGCTCGTAATAGGTGACCATGGCCGGGTCCCAGTAGCCAAGGAACAGGTCGAGGTCCCGGTTCTTCATGCCCTCATAGATGACGTTGATGCCGAGCACCTCGCTCTGCGGCTCGTAGCCGAGCGCCTGCAGCAGGACCTTGGCCACGCCCGTGGTGAAGGCGAGATCATTCCAGCCGGGCTCGGCCATGCGGACCGCTTTACAGCTCTCGGCCTCGGCGGCCTGGGCCGCCTGGGAAGCCAGCATCAGGGCCGCGAGACAAACGCCATTCGCAAGCATCCGCAACATTCCGGTTCTCCTCTTTTTCGATTTTTTTGACCTAGTGGTCATTTTATTGTCCCACTGGTCAATCATTGATCTGAGCGGGCGAAGATGTCAACATGGATTCGCCATGCATGGATCGGTCCGGTGAAACTGACGCGTCTCAGCGACATACGCCGCAAGGAGTTGCGGCAGGCGGCGTTCGCCGTTCTTGAGCGCGAAGGCATCGCTGGCGCGACGCTGGAAAAGGTCGCGGCCCAGGCCGGCGCTTCGAAGGGCATCGTGCTGCATTATTTCCGCAACAAGCAGGAGCTGTTCGAGCACGCCATGCGCGAGGCCAACGCCGTGCTCTGTCACGCCGTCGTCGCCAGACTGCAGCGGGCGCGGTCTCCGATGGAACGGCTGGACGCCGTGATCGAGGGCAATTTCGAAGAGCACCTGTTCCTGCCGCCACTCTGCCATGCCTGGCTGTCGCTCTGCGCCGAGGTGCCGCGCGACGAGAAGCTGGCACGCATCCAGAAGGTGATCCACGCGCGGATGCGCTCGAACCTGTTGTCCGGTCTGCGCGGTCTCGCTTCGCCGCAACTGGCCGAGGAGATCGTGCTCGGCGTCACCGCCTTGATCGACGGGCTGTGGCTCAGGCTCGGCCTGCAGCCGGGCAGCGTCACGCGCGAACAGGCGGTGCGCCAGGTCAAGGACTTCATCGCGGGGCGACTGGCGCTACGCCAGCCAGCGCCCGTTGGCCTGGCCTCGGCTGGATAAAGTTCAGACCGAGCGACAGGCCGCCGGGTGGATGTCGGCTATATGGCGGGGCGAGGTTGACCGCTCAATGGGTGGTCCCAGTCCTTGAACCCAAGCCTTCCCACCTCGTCGAGGATCTGCTCGCGAATCCAGCGATGTGGCGGCTCATCATCGCGACGGGCGTGCCAGTACATCCTGACCGCCGGCGACGGTATCGGGATCGGCGCCCGATAGATGCCGATCGGCAGGGATTTTGCCGCCGCCACCGCGAACTGCGTCGGGACGGCGGCCAGATAAGGTCCGCCGGCCACGGCCAGCGCCACCGCCTGGAAGTGCGGCAAAGCGAGCGTGACGCGACGTGCCCTTCCCATCCTGGCCAGCGCGTCATCGGTGAAGCCTGACATCGAACCGTCGATCGAGCGCAATGCGTGCGGCAGCGCGCAAAAGAGGTCGAGCGGCACCTCTTCGCCCTCGCCGATGCCCGCTGGCCTGAGCGCCTCATTGTCCTTCGCCGCGATGATGGCGAACGGAGAACCGAACAGCGCCACGCTGGAGACCCACTCCGCGACCTCCAGCGGGCGCTCCAGCGCCAGGTCGATCCGATCCTCCTGCAGCAGCTTCGAGACATCGCCGATGGCGCTGTCGAGGAAGCGGAACGATACGCCCGGGGCCACCCCCGCGATGCGCGCGGCAAAGGGCGGCATCAGGAGCATGGAGAAGAAATCGGCACCCATAAGCGTGAAGGTCCGTTCCAGCCTCGCCGGATCGAAATCGGTTGCCGGCTGAAAGGCGCGCTCGATCTCGCGCAATGCCGCGCGCACCGGCTCAGCCAGGCTCTCGGCGCGCAGCGTCGGCACCATGTCGTTGCCGCGGCGCACGAAGAGCTGGTCGTTGAGCGCATGGCGCAGGCGGTTGAGCGCCGCGCTGACGGCTGGCTGGCTAAGGCCGATCTGCTCGCCGGCGCGCGTCACGCTCTTCTCGCGCAGAAGCGCGTCGAGCACCCTCACCAGATTAAGGTCGAGCGCATTCAAATTCATCGCATCGATCCGCCCCATACGATCATTCGATTTCCGTCGGCCGCCCATCCCAGGTTAGGTCGCTGTCGAAGCCGTTTCGCCGGCGCCCAACAGAGAAAGAGCAGTCATGACAATGATCAACACCAGCATCGCAGGCAAGGAACTCCTTTGGTTCAACAACACGCTTGTCGCCATCCAGGTCTCTTCGGCCGACGGCGAGGATGGGATCTGCGTTATCGAACACCGCCAGCCCTATGGCGATTCCGCGCCGCTGCACGTGCACCGCAACGAGGACGAGGTGTTTCATATCCTTGAAGGGCGGATACGCCTCGTCATCGACGGCCGCGAGCGGATCGCCGGCGCCGGCGAGACGGTGCTCGCGCCGAAAGGCCTGCCGCACACCTACAGGGTCGAGTCTCCGGAAGGGGCGCATACGCTCACAGTGACGCGCGGTCCGGATTTCGAGACGATGGTGCGCAAGGCAAGCCGGCCCGCCGAACGGGCCGACCTGCCGCCGGTGGCGGCGCCGACGCCGCAGACGATCGAGATGCTGACCAGGCTGTGCGCGGAGAACGGCATCGACATTGTCGGGCCGCCGCTGGCGTGAGCCTTCCCTTCAACCGATTTGCATCTTCCTCGCCCGCAATCTCCGCTTGATGCCGTTTGTGCAACGCGATACGCCCTTGCCCAAATCGACAGACCGGAGAGTAGCCGTGAGCGCTGAAAAGACCAGAACCGAAACCGATACGTTCGGCCCTATCGAAGTGGCGGCCGACCGCTATTGGGGCGCGCAGGCGCAGCGCTCTCTGGGCAATTTCAAGATCGGCTGGGAGAAGCAGCCGGCTTCGATCGTGCGCGCGCTCGGCATCGTCAAGCGCGCCGCGGCAGAGGTGAACATGGAGATGAAGCGGCTCGATCCGGCTATCGGCAAGGCGATCGTGGACGCCGCGCAGGAAGTGATCGACGGCAAGCTTGATTCCCATTTCCCGCTGGTGGTGTGGCAAACCGGCTCCGGCACTCAGTCCAACATGAACGCCAACGAAGTGATCTCCAACCGGGCGATCGAGATGCTCGGCGGCGTCATGGGCTCGAAGAAGCCGGTGCACCCCAACGATCACGTCAATATGAGCCAGTCGTCCAACGACACCTATCCGACGGCCATGCACATCGCCTGCGCCGAGCGGGTCGTGCACCACCTAATCCCTGCCCTGCACCATCTGCACAAGGCGCTCGACGCCAAGGCGCGCGCCTTCAACCACATCATCAAGATCGGCCGCACGCACACGCAGGACGCCACGCCGCTGACCCTTGGCCAGGAATTTTCCGGCTACGCCGCGCAGGTCGCCTCCTCGATCAAGCGCATCGAGCAGACACTGCCCGGCCTGCAGGAACTGGCGCAAGGCGGCACCGCCGTCGGCACCGGCCTCAACGCGCCGGTCGGCTTCGCGGAAAAGGTGGCAGACCGCGTCGCCGCCATCACCGGCATCGCCTTCGTGACCGCGCCGAACAAGTTCGAGGCACTCGCGGCACATGATTCCATGGTGTTCTCGCATGGCGCGATCAACGCGGCGGCCGCGGCTCTCTTCAAGATCGCCAACGACATCCGCCTGCTCGGCTCCGGCCCGCGTTCGGGCCTCGGCGAGCTGTCGCTGCCGGAGAACGAGCCGGGCTCGTCGATCATGCCAGGCAAGGTCAACCCGACCCAGTGCGAGGCGTTGACGCAGGTCTGCGTGCAGGTGTTCGGCAACAATGCGGCGCTCACCTTCGCCGGCAGCCAAGGCCATTTCGAGCTCAATGTCTACAACCCACTGATGGCCTACAACTTCCTGCAGTCGGTGCAGCTGCTCGCCGACGCCTCCGTCTCCTTTACCGACAATTGCGTTGTCGGCATCGAGGCTCGCGAGGACAATATCAAGGCCGCGCTGGAGCGCTCGCTGATGCTGGTGACGGCGCTTGCCCCCACCATCGGCTACGACAACGCCGCCAAGATCGCAAAGACCGCGCACAAGAACGGCACGACCTTGCGTGAGGAGGCCCTGGCGACGGGGCTGGTCAGCGAGGCTGACTATGATCGGCTGGTGCGCCCTGAGGACATGACGCATCCGGGGTAGTTTTCGCGACGCGGAGCGAGGCTGTTACAAGCTGCTGCGGCCTCGCGATGTCATTCCAGGGCGAAGCATCCCCGACCGCTTGCGGCTGCTTTGAGGTCACGGCATGGATTCTCGGGTCTGCGCCGCGCCGCTTCGCTCCTTGCTCCGCCCGTAGATGACGACGTGACGAGCGTCTCGGCAATCGCCGAAGCCAGCGCTCGCAAACTTCGGACCGAGGATTCCGTTTTGCGGCAGCAGAATTTACCGGGATAGCCTAATCTCGCGACATGATTTTCGCGCGCGGGCACCAATTCCAAAAACATATATCCTGTGAACAATGTGTCGCCGCATAGGTGGCTTTTTGTGAACAGTCTACATCGTTTATCTGACGGGTCATTCAACCCGTTTGGAGAACCGCCATGTCCATCAACTCTTCCGTCGCCGGCAACGGCACCGCATCCAACAGCTCCACCACGATCCTGCTCGGCCGCATCCTGCTGGCCGTGATCTTCCTGCTTTCCGGCTTCGGCAAGCTCACCGCCATTTCCGGCACCGCCGCCTATTTCGGCTCCCTTGGCCTGCCGGTCCCGACCGTTACCGCGGTCCTCGTCGGCCTGATCGAACTGCTCGGCGGCCTTGCCGTCCTCGTCGGCTTCCAGACCCGCATCGTCGCCTGGGTGCTCGCCATCTTCACGATCGCCACCGGGCTGGTCGCCCACACCGGCTGGGCCGACCAGATGCAGATGATCCAGTTCCTCAAGAACCTCGCCATCACCGGCGGCTTCATCCTGCTCGCCTCGTCCGGCGCCGGCGCCTATTCGATCGACGCCAAGCGCGCCTGATCCTTCTTTCCTCCCAAGCCCAAACTCAAAAGCGGCGTGGAATTTTCCGCGCCGCTTTTTCGTTGCAGGCGTAGACTGCGCCCCAGCCGGCGTCAGCCGGACCGGCCGGCACGGGAGGTGGGAATGTTTCGCAATGCGTTGCTTCTGGTCTCGCGGCTGCTTCTCGCCGCGCTGTTCGTGCCGTCGGGCTTTCAGGCCCTCACCCACATCTCCGGCACGATCAATTATTTCGCCGGACTCGGCCTGCCGCTGCCGACTTTAGCGGCCTGGGGCACCGGCTTGTTCGAATTGATTGCAGGCCTCTTAATCCTTGTCGGCTTCCAGACCCGGATCGTGGCGCTTCTGCTTGCCGCCTTCTGTATCGCCGCGGGCTTCATCGGCCATTATGGCCAGGGCGGCGACGATGCCACGCTCGCCTTCCTGCACCAGCAAATGCTGATGAAGGACATCGCCATAGCCGGCGGCTTCCTTGCGCTTGCCATGGCCGGCGCCGGCGCGTGGTCGGCCGACGGGCGCGGCTTCGGGATCGGCGCCGAGGTGACCTGAGCCAGCCCTATTCCACCGAAACGTCCTATTTTACCGAGACGCTCGGACCGCCCTCGACCGCCAGCACGAGGCGGCGGTTGGTGATGCGTGCCAGTTGCGCCAGCCGTCCGGCGGGGCGCTCGCCATAAAGGTCGGAAAGCGAGGCTGGCAGCACCAGCGCCAGCGCGCCGTTGCCACGGCTTTCCCATTTCAGCCGCGGCATGACGCCCGGCATCGCCGCCGTCAGCAGATAGACCACGCGCATCATCGCCGCCAGAACTCGGGCGCGTTCCAGAAGGCGCGGCGGCGCCAGCGCCTTGATCTCGGGCGCGATGCCGTCGTTGAAGATGCCGTCATGGCGGTAGGCGTTGGCCAGGGCCAGATAGGCGCGTCCGGGATGGTCGACACCGATGAAGGAGGCGTGCGCGATGATGTTGAGCGACTGCCTGCCGCGATATTCGGGATGCGCGCGCCAGCCGATATCGGCGAGCAGGCAGGCGGCATGGCGGTAGCGCGTTTCGTCTTCCGTCTCGTCGATGCCGAAGGCCTTGAATGCCTTGCCTGTCCACTCGACAAGGTCATGTGCGTGGTGCACCGAGCGCGAGCGCAACAGCGCCAGTTCCTCGGCCGCCGAGATCAGCGGGTCGGCCTTCTGCTCCTCGGCGTCGAGCAGCGAATAGAGAAAGCCCTCGCGCACGCCTTGCGCCGAGACGATGATCTTCGAGGGCTGCATCGCCGACATGATCTCCTGGAGCACGACGGCGCCGTAGGGCAGCAGCGAGCGGCGGTTCTTGGAGACGCCTTCGATGCCCCTCACCTTCTCGACCTCGCCCTTGGCCACCTGCCTGAGGAAGGTCTGCGCGCTGTCGGCCGAAATCTCGTAGTGATGCATGATGCCGAGCGGGTAGTTGTTCATCTCCATATGCAGCCTGGCTAGGTTTCGCCAGGTGCCGCCGACGGCATAAAAGACCCTGCCTTGCCCGCCCTTGAGCAACTTTGCCCGCGCCAGTTCCTGGCGCGCGATCTTCTGCGCCTGCGCCAGCGAGTTCTTGGCCATGTCCTGCAGGCGCAGGCCGCCGAGCGGCAGCGTGATGCCGTCGCCGATCGCCTCCCGGTTGATGTCGATCAGTTCGAGGCTGCCGCCGCCGAGGTCACCGGCGATGCCGTTGGCCGTATGGAAACCGGAAATGACGCCGAGCGCCGAATAATAGGCTTCCTGG
>NZ_RZRX01000188.1:0-13057 GCF_003997405.1 Mesorhizobium sp. M2A.F.Ca.ET.042.01.1.1 | reverse complement strand
ACCCAGTAGGAACGAGGAATGATGACCTCGTCACCGGGGTTCAGCGTCGCCATGAAGGCATTGAACAGGATCTGCTTGCCGCCGGTGCCGACGATGGTCTGCTCGGGCCGGTAGTCGAGGTTGTTCTCGCGCTTGAATTTCTTCGCGATCGCCTCGCGCAGCGGCACGATGCCCGACACCGGCGGGTACTTGGTCTCGCCGCGGCGGATCGCCTCGATCGCCGCGTTCTTGATGTTGTCGGGCGTATCGAAGTCCGGCTCGCCGGCGCCGAGGCCGATCACGTCACGGCCGGCATTTTTCAGCTCGCGCGCTTTCTGCGTCACCGCGATGGTCGCGGAAGGCTTAACGCGGGAAAGGGCGTCGGCGAGAAAGGCCATGACAAAAAGTCTCCTAGGGAAGCGGCCAGGAGCGGCCGCGGCGCCTCTCATGTCGCATCATGGCGCGGAGCGCAAGCATTGTGCGATGAGCCAGAGGTCAAGGAGGCGTGACCAGAGTCAGCCTGCGTGAGCGGCAACGCTAAATTCATCAACGGCCGGTAAACCCTTGACTGGCAGGATCGCAGATCGGATTGCGCCAATTCGCGGAGCGAGAAACCTTGTCGCGCAGCATCGGGCTTGCCCACATCATCCGTCATGATGACGGCACCTCGACCGGTGTCTGGGGCATCTATACGCTGCAAAGCGCGTTCCAGCCGATCTTCGCCTTCAAGGAGGGCAAGCTTTCGGTCGCCGCCTTCGAAGGGCTGATCCGGCCGTTCCGCGACGGCGAGCCGCAGTCGCCGGCGGCGTTCTTCGGCACCTGCCCGGCCGCCGACCGGCTGCACATCGAGGCGCTGACGCGCACGCTGCATCTTCTGAACGCCGGTGCCTGCCTGCCGCAGGAGGCGTCCATCTTCATCAATTTCGACCCGTCGGTCTTCACCGATCGCGGCATTGCCGACAAGGCATTGCGCGATATGCGGCTGGTGCTGCACGAAGCCGGCATCGATCCGCGCCGCATTGTCTGCGAGGTTACCGAGCAGAAGTCGGCCTCGCAGGAAGCACTCTACGATTTTGTCGAGGCGCTGAGGGCCAATGGCTTCCGCATCGCGGTGGACGACTATGGCGCCGATGAATCCGACATCCACCGGATCCAGGAACTGAAGCCCGACATCGTCAAGTTCGATGCGCAGTGGATCACGCATTTGATGGAGTCCGGCGCCGGCTTCGCGTTGCTGACGGCGATGGTGCGGGGCTTCGAAACCCAGGGTATCTACACCGTCTTCGAAGGTCTCGAGGAAGGCTGGCAACTGGAGCTTGCCGAGAAAGCCGGCGCTTCCATGGTGCAAGGCTATGTGCTTGCCCGACCCGAACTTGCTCCCACCAGCTTTCGCGTCTTCGCGCAGCCTCCGGCTGACGAGAGCACGGTGTCGGCTGCCGCAAGCCCTGCGGCTCCGGCGAAGCGGTCGCGGCCGGCAAGGGTATTCGGGCGCAAGGTCGCGCCATGAACGAAAGCCAGGAGAGGCGGCGCAACGTCGCCAAGGCGATCTTCGCCGACGAGATCGGTCTTCAGTTCGGCATTTACGGCGAATTCCGGCTGTGGAGCGCCTATCAGCCGATTTTCGCGCCGCAGGGCAGGACGCTCAGAGCGGTCGCCGTCGAAGGGCTGATCGAGCCGCGCCGCGTCGCCGAGCCGGTGGCCCCGTCGATCTTCTTCGGCAGCGTTCCCGCATCCGACCGGCTGTTTGTCGAAACGATGTGCCGGATGCTGCATCTCGGCAACTACCGCAACATCGGCCTCGAGGGGCTCACGCTGTTCTTCAACTACAATCCGATGATCAACGATCATCTCGGGCGGGCGCTGGCCGAAATCCGGCTCATGACCAGGCATCTCGGCGATTTCGAGCTGGAGCCGGGCCTGCTGGTCTGCGAGATCACCGAACAGGCAGCGGACGATCACGTTCTTGCCAGCCTGCTTCGTGAAATGCGGCGCGACGGCATCCGTATCGCCATCGACGATTTCGGCACCGGACATTCCACCGAGGCGCGTATCAATCTGCTGGCGCCCGACATCGTCAAGATCGACGGCGCCTGGTTCGGCGCGCTCTGCCGCCACGCCGCCGCCGAGCGCTTCTTCCGGCCATTGGTGGGCATGTTGCAGGAGCGGGGCGCCAAAGTCCTGGTCGAGGGCATCGAGAACGCCCAGCACTTGCGCGTCGCGCTCGAGAGTGGCGCCGACCTGCTGCAGGGTTTCCATCTTGCCCGCCCAGCGCTCGCAGGCACGATCTTCAAGGAAGAGCCGCTTTCCGTCGACGCCCTGCTCGACGCCGGCAACAAGGTTGTGCCGCTGCACCAGCAACGCTGATGCTCAGGAAGACCTATCAGCGGCGCTGATGGTTCTTCGCAAAAACAAATCACTGGATGCGACCCAGCCGCGCGCGCTAGAGCGTTCCCAGGAGACTCGAAGAGGGCAAGAGGCATGATCCTTTACGACATGGCCGACAGCGGCAATTGCTACAAGCCGCGGCTGTTGATGGCGAAGCTCGGCATCCCCTTCACCCGGGTCGAGGTGAGTTCGCATACCGGCGAGACGCGCAGGCCCGACTACGTCGCCAAGAATCCGAACGCGATGGTGCCGATGCTGGAACTCGACGACGGCAGGCGCATCGCCGAGAGCAACGCCATCCTGCTTTATCTCGCCGAGGGAACGCGCTTCCTGCCGGCCGATAAATACGAACGCGCGCAGGCTTACCAATGGCTGTTCTTCGAACAATACAGCCACGAGCCCTATGTCGCGGTGCGCAAGGCGCTTTTGACCTTTCCGGAACGGGCGAAGGACGCCACGCCGGAGCGGCTGGCGCTAACGCTGGAGCGCGGCAACAAGGCGCTGGGCGTCATGAACCAGCATCTGGAGCAGAACCCATTCTTCGCGGGTACTTCTTACAGCGTCGCCGACATCGCCCTCTACGCCTATACCCACACGGCCGAGAAGGGCGGCTTTCAGCTCGACGCCTATCCGGCCGTCGCCGCCTGGCTGAAACGGGTCGAGGCGGACAAGGGGCATGTGCCGATCGAGTGGGCGGGATAATCCTCATGCGGTCGCCGCTTTGCGCCTGACCTGTACGAGCGCGCCAACGAGCCCACGGCCGTAAGCGGCTATTTCAAAAGGCGTTCATAGTCGGAGTGGGTGCCGATCCAAAACCAGATCATGTCGTGTTGCTCCCGGACTGCAACAGCACGGTAGTCCAGATCTACTCGAACTGACCAATAACGTCCCACCCGCTTGAAATGGAGCGAAGGATGGAACGGATCTGCACGCAGCTTGGCGAAGCTGCTGTCAGCCTTCGTTCTGATTGATTTAGGTAGTTTATCCTAGGCGTCCCAAAACGAAGGGGCGGCAAAGTGATTCACAGGGGCCGGGTCCGACCCGCGCGGTGATCGGCCAGTGCTTGTTCTGCAAGCTTGTCCAGCCGTCCCGCCTTCGCGTCGGCTTCGATCTGCTTATCCCACAAATCAGCCTGCAGCGCCTCGAACCAGGCGGCAAAGGCCTTCAGCTCTTCGGGGCTGAGTTCTGCGACGGACTTTTCGATCTGTTCGAGTTTTGTCATGGGCCAATGGTACCACTATTGGTGCCAAAATGACACCACCGGTCGTACTATTCAAACCCAAGAGCAATTCGCCAAAATCCAGACAACAAAAAAGGCGGGCATTGCCCGCCTTCCTATGCCGGTAGCCTGATCGGGAGCGTCCGGTCCGGGCTGGCAGCTATCTGCTGTTCCAGCTTGTCGGTCTTTCCGCTCCGGCGCGCTTATCGCGCGACCGTCAGTACATCCGTGACTTGCCGCGCGCCCCGAACCTTCGTCCGGCGCGCGCCTTACTTACTCGCATTTCGCGGCGCTTGGCGGTTAAGCCTCGCGGCAAAATGCTTAAGCCAAATCAGGCTGCCTTGCTCAGAGACCCAGCGGCGGACTTGCCGGTGCGGCGGTCCTGCTCGATCTCGAAGTTGATTTTCTGGCCTTCAGCCAGGCTCGTCATGCCAGCGCGCTCGACAGCGGAGATGTGGACGAAAACGTCCGCGCCGCCATTGTCAGGCTGGATGAAGCCGTAGCCCTTGGTGGCGTTGAACCACTTGACCGTACCAGTTGCCATATAGAATGCCCTTCACATTTGCTTTTGTTTGACCGGACCAACGTCCGGCCGGCGGTATCGAAACTTTGGAGATAGACGTCAGCAAACGCGAAGATCGCGGCCCGATCGATCGGCCAAATTCAATGCCTCGGATATAGGATAGTTTTTGCAAGAAAACAAGACGTTCGCTTGCGCGCTGCCGGCGTGCAGTCTCGGGCGTTTGGAAGCGGCGCACGGAAGTTTTGACACCGGTCACACGTTGTGGAGAGATGAGATGCTCGCCGTTCCAGGGAGGAGAACATGAAACCCATTCTGCTTGCGGCCTGCCTGCTGCTGGTGGCCGCCGAGGCGCAGGCGGTGTCGCGCTACGATCCGACACGCATGAGCTGCGACCGGGTGCAGGCGACGATCGCCAGACAGGGCGCCGTCATTCTGCGCTATCAGTCGACGCGAGTGCCGGGGCTGCCGCTCTATGATCGCTATGTGCGCGACGAGCGCTTCTGCAACGCGGGCGAGGTAAGGTCGCGCGCCTATGTGCCCAGCGCCGACACCAGGTCCTGCATGGTCTATGTCTGCAAGCGGCCGGACTTCGATCGGCGTTTCCGGCGCCGGTTCCTGCACAACGACTGACAGCGGGTGAAGAGCCGGGTAGCGCCCCTCAGAACCCGAACGAGGCCTGCGCGGCGGGCGGCGGGCCGACACGAACGCCTTCCATGGCCAGCATCCTTTCCTTGGTGGCCGAGCCGCCCGGCGCGGAGAAGCCGCCGATCTTGCCGCCGGCCGCCAGGATGCGGTGGCAGGGGATGACCAGCGGCACCGGGTTGGCGCCGAGCGCAGCACCCGTCTCGCGGGCGAGCCCGGCATGGCCGGCGCGCCTGGCCAGTTCGCCATAGGTGGTGGTCTCGCCGAAGCCGAGCTTGCGCGCGGCACCGTAGATGGCGAGGCGAAAATCGTCGATGCCGTCGAGATCGACCGGCACGCCGGAGAAATCGACGTCCTCGCCGGCCGCATAGGCCTGGATCGAGGCGATCAACTCGACCACCCATTGCGGCTGGTCGGTCGATGTCGAAACACCGGGGTGGCGGAACAGCCGGCGCTCGATCGCGTCGCGGCTGCGTTCGGGCAAGCAGAGCCGGATCAGGCCCTTCTCGTTCCAGGCAATGCCCATGAAGCCGATCACTGTTTCTAACACTGCGTGGCCGGCCGTGATCTCAGATGTGGGTTTCATGGCGTTTTCCTTCCGCAAAACAGCGAAAAACGAGTACATATCCAGAACAATATGGCATTTCCGCCCTGTTCCCGCCACCCGAAAACCGTCTACCCGCCCCGATTGCCGGGTGTGAATCGCTGGTGTAAGGACTCCTTAACAACCGACAAACCGGACCCTCACGGCTTGCCAGCTAAAATCATATTCACCGCGATCGGCGTGCTTGTTGCCGCTGCTGGTCTGAGCGGTTGCACCTCGACCTCGCAAATGAAGGCCGCGCCCGCGCTTGCGGAAGCCTCGACGCCCGTCGTGGCCGACGATACGCCGACGGTCGCGCTGCCCGAAACGGTGGCCGTGCTGCCGGAGCCTTCCGGCCTCGCGCAGGTGCAGACCGCCGCGCTTACCGGCGATGCCGTTGCCATGGCTGCCATGCCCGGCGCGCCGGCGACGCCTGGTTCGCTCGCGACGCAAAGTGCGCCTGCGACGCAGGGCGCGCTCTTGCCGCCGCCTGTCCAGCCCGGCGCGGCGCTGGCTCAGCCCGCGGCCTTCGCCGGCGCGACGCCGATGGCCGGCAAGTTTCCGCCGCCGCCGGTGCTGACGGCCGGCGGCTCGCCGACCGGCCCCGGATCGATCAAGCAGGCGGGATCCCTCAAGCAGGCGGCGGTCTATACGACCGCGGGCGTCGCCATGCCGGTCACCGGCCAGTCGGCGAAAGTCGCCCCGATGCCCGGCGTCCAGCAGGTTGCTTACGTGGCGCCGGGCAACCCCGCTCTGCTGGCGGCGCCCGGCCAGCCCGAGCAGCACGCCAGTGGCCCGCGCGGCGAGATCGAGCGTCTGATCGAGAAATATTCGGCGCTCTATGAAGTGCCGGTCGAGCTGGTGCGCCATGTCGTCAACCGCGAGAGCACCTTCAACCCGAAAGCCTATAATCACGGCCATTGGGGACTTATGCAGATCAAGCACGCGACGGCGCGCGGCATGGGTTATGACGGGCCAGCGACAGGCCTGTTCGACGCCGAGACCAATCTCAAATACGCCGTGAAATATCTGCGTGGCGCCTGGCTGGTCTCGGGCGGCAACGCCAAGCGCGCCGACACGCTTTACCAGACCGGCTATTATTACGACGCCAAGCGCAAGGGCCTGCTCGAGGCGACGGGACTTGGTGTCGACCGCAAGCGGCATCGCCTGCCACCCGACGCCTGAGCGGACAGGTCCGCGCGGCGTTTCGAGACAGCGCATGCCTGAGAACACGACGCCTCGTCCACCGGCTCCCAACGACATCCGCCTGCGCAAGCTGCTCGACGATACGCTCGCCGCGCCGCATTGGCCGGAAGGCTTCGTCATGCGCGCCTTCGAACATCGTGACGCGCAGGCCTTGCACGCGCTGCTGGAAGAGGTGTTCGACGACGGCGCCGATGGGCCGTTCGACGATTGGTGGCCGCGCATTGCCGGCGACGCCGAATTCGATCCCGCTCTGTGTTTTCTGGTCATTGACGGCAAGGGCCTGCTTGCGGGCGCGGCGCTGTGCTGGACATCCGGTTTCGTCAAGGACCTCGCCGTCCATCCGGAGTCCAGAAGGCAGGGCATCGGCGAGGCGCTGATGCGGCACGTGTTCCTTATGTTTCGCGAGCGCGGGGCGACGCATGTCGATCTCAAGACCAACAGTGTGAAGAACACCGCGGCCTTCAGGCTCTACGAGCGGCTCGGCATGATCCCGGTCGACTGGGAAGGTTAATAGCGTCCCGGCATTGTGAACTCCTTCACATAGGCTGACGTTAGGGCATGCTAATGCGTCGTCGTGCCGGGCGGCCGATCGGCGGATCGACGCTGGCAAGGCGTCGGAGGGGGCTGTGCCGGCATGCGTCAGCCACTCCCAGACGGGCTCCGGGGCGGGGGTTTCGGAGCCCGTCCGCTTTCGTGAAGCGGGTGAAGGAAAGCAGGACGCCGAGGCGGTCGAGCCGGCCCTGATGGCTTCGTTGACCCGCCGGCCCGAACCGGCCCACACGAGCGCATGGAACCCTAAGCGGCATCATGCATTCATCGCAGGGGCCTTGATGAGCCGCGACGCCGGGATGGCGCCGCTGGCCGCTGAGGGAGGCCCGCAATCCCGTGAAATTTGTTCCCGCGTTCCTGGCGTTGGCCGCTGGCATCCTGCTGGGCGCTGTCCAGGCGCCAGCCGTGGAGCTCTCGATCGTGTCGGGCGACACCGGCAACGGCATCAAGGTGCTGCGCGAGATCCTCGACCTCTATGAGAAGAAGAGCGGCAACAAGGTCGAGATCGTCGTCATCCCGCCCTCGACCACCGACCAGTTCGGCCAATACAGGTTGTGGCTTGCCGCCGGCAGCAGCGATATCGACGTCTATCAGACCGACGTCATCTGGGCGCCGCAGCTGGCCAGCCAACTGGTCGACCTGACGGAAGCGACCAAAGATGTGGCGGGCGCGCATTTCCCGTCGATCATCCAGTCGCAGACGGTCAATGGCAGGCTGGTCGCGCTGCCGATCTTCACCGATGCGCCGGCGCTCTACTACCGCAAGGATCTGCTCGACAAATATGGCTTCAAGGTGCCGACCACCTGGCAGGAATTGCAGGACACCGCGAAGCTGGTCATGGACAGGGAGCGGGCGGCCGGCAACAGGGACCTCTGGGGATATGTCTTCCAGGGCAATGCCTATGAGGGGCTGACCTGCAACGCGCTGGAATGGGTGATGTCGAATGGCGGCGGCGGTATCATCGAGCCGAACGGCGAAATCTCCATCAACAATCCAAAGGCGGCCGCGGCGCTCGATAGGGTCAAGGGCTGGATCGGCGCGATCGCGCCGCCGGGCGCGCTCGCTTATCAGGAGGAGGAAGCGCGCGGTGTCTGGCAGACCGGCAATGCGGTCTTCATGCGCAACTGGCCCTATGCCTATGCACTCGGCAACAGCGAGAATTCGCCGATCAAGGGCAAGTTCGATGTGGCGCCGCTGCCGGCCGGCGAAGGCGGGCATCCGGTCGCGACAGTGGGCGGCTGGAACCTTGCCGTCTCCAAATATTCGAAACATCCGGATGCCGCGATCGACCTGGTCAAGTTCATCGCTTCCCCCGAGATGCAGAAATACCGGACGCTGAAGACGGCCAACCTGCCGACCATCGCGGCGCTCTATGACGATCCCGACATCGCCAGGCAGCAGCCGATCGTGCCGCGTTGGAAAGAGATCTTCCTCAACGCTGAGCCGCGTCCCTCAGCGACCGCCAGGATCAAATACAATGAGGCATCGAGCCAGTTCTGGACGGCGGTGCACAACACGATCTCCGGGAACGGCACCGCCGCCGACAATCTGGCCGATCTCGAGGCGCGGCTGACCAGGCTGAAAGGCAAGGGCTGGTGAGCGCGGTAAGGCCATCGCCGCTGGCGCGCCGGCGCGTGCGCACGGCCTGGCTGTTCCTGGCGCCGATGCTCTTCGTGCTCGCCATCGTCGCCGGCTGGCCGTTCTTGCGCACGGTCTATTACGGCTTCACCGATGCCTCGCTGGCCGATCTCGACGCGCGGCAATGGGTGGGCTTCGACAATTATTTCTCGGTGCTCACCCTGCCGAGCGGCCGGCTGCTCTATGACGGGCTGCTCGTCGATCCGGTCTGGTGGCGCGCGGTGTGGAACACGGTGCGCTTCGCCGTGGTTTCGGTGGCCTGCGAGACGGCGCTCGGCATGATTGTCGCACTGGCGCTCAACGCCGAATTCAAGGGGCGCGGGATCGTGCGGGCGGCGATCCTCATTCCCTGGGCGATCCCGACCATCGTCTCGGCCAAGATGTGGCAGTGGATGCTCAACGACCAGTTCGGCATCATCAATGTCGTTCTGCTCAATCTCGGCCTGATCGATAGCAAGATCGCCTGGACAGCCAGCGCCGACACCGCGATGGTCGCGGTGCTGATCGTCGATATCTGGAAGTCGACGCCCTTCATGGCGCTCTTGATCCTGGCGGCGCTGCAGATGCTGCCGCGCGAGATCCTCGAAGTGGCGAAGCTCGACGGCGCCAACCCCTGGCAGATCTTCTGGCGCGTGACGCTGCCGCTGATCCGCCCGGCGGTGATGGTGGCGGTGATTTTTCGCGCGCTCGACGCGTTGCGCATCTTCGACCTGATCTATGTGCTGACGCCCAACAACGTGCAGACCAAATCGATGTCGATCTTCGCGCGGGAGAACCTGTTCGAGTTCGACAAGTTCGCTTATGGCTCGGCTGCCTCGACTCTGCTTTTCCTGATCATCGGCCTGCTCACCATCGCCTATATCCTGCTTGGACGGCTGAGTTTCGAGGGAGGGCGCTGAGGTGAAAATACTGAAGCGCGCCGCCTTCTATCTGCTGCTCGCGGCGATCGTCTTCGTCGCGGTGTTTCCGTTCTACTACGCCATCGTCACCAGCCTGAAATCGGGAACCGAGCTGTTCCAGGCGAGCCTCTGGCCGCGAACGTTCAGCCTGACCAACTACCGCAACGTGCTGACCGAAGGGCCCTTCCTGCGCAATCTCGTCAATTCCCTCATCGTCTCCGGCGCGGTCGTCGCGATCTCGCTGCTCATCGGCGTCACCGCGGCCTATGCGCTGGCGCGTATCCGCTTCCGCGGGCGCTCGGTGCTGATGCTCGCCATCCTGTCGGTGTCGATGTTTCCGCAGGTCGCGGCACTGGCCGGGCTGTTCGAGATCATCCGGGCGCTGCATCTCTACAATTCGCTCCTGGCGCTCATCCTGTCCTACATGATCTTCACCCTGCCGTTCACCGTCTGGGTGCTCACCACCTTCGTGCGCGATCTGCCGGTCGAGATCGAGGAAGCGGCGATCCTCGATGGCGCCGGGCCGTGGACCATCCTCACGCGCATCTTCCTGCCGCTGATGTGGCCGGCTTTAGCCACCACCGGGCTGCTCGCCTTCATCAGCGCCTGGAACGAGTTCCTCTTCGCGCTGACTTTCACCTCCACCAACACGCAACGCACCGTGCCGGTGGCGATCGCGCTGCTGTCGGGCAATTCGCAGTTCGAGATCCCCTGGGGTAACATCATGGCCGCCTCGGTGATCGTCACCGTGCCGCTGGTGGCGCTGGTGCTGATCTTCCAGCGCCGCATCGTTTCCGGCCTCACGGCGGGCGGCGTGAAGGGTTAGATGTCGGGCGCGTTGCCGACCTTCTTCTTCATCTCCAGCGCCCAGGCCCGCCCTTCGTCGCCGCCCCACAACAGCCAGGCGATGTAGCCGGCGGAGGGATTGTCCTCGTTGCCGTAATTCTTGCCGCGTTTGTCGACCTCGTGGCGGGCGAAATAGCTCACCATGCGCCGGATGGTGGAGGGCGACAGGTTCCTGCGGTTCTTGAGCTCGGTGGCGCGGGCGACGCCGATCTCGGTGCCGCCACGGCCGAACTGCTGTCGCAGCCTCAGGCCCTTGGCGGCGTTGTCGGCAACGATCTGCGGGCAGCGCAGGTCGATCTCGTCGCTGTCGGTCATTTTTGCTCCCCGTTCCCCAGTGGTTTTAGCTGACGGGAAGCAATGCGGCAAAGCGGGACGGGTTCCGCCGTGCCTTTTCGAGGCAGGCTTTCAAGCAACCCGGCGGCCGGTGCCGCGTTGGGGAAGGCGGAGGGGCTGTTCGGATCGGAGTTTTGAGATGAAAACGCTGCTGCCCCTGGTTGCCGTCGCGCTTCTTGCCGGCGCGCCCGCCGCGTTCGCCCAATCGGACGACACCAACACGGATGCCGTGGGACCGATGGTGACCGACAACAAGGTCGACACTCAGACCTTCGTCACGACCGTGCCGAATGCCAACGCGTTCGAGATCCAGTCGAGCAAGCTTGCTGAGGAGAAATCGGCGTCGGCCGACGTCAAGGCTTTCGCCGCCGATATGATCAAGGATCACAGCAAGGCCGGCGAAGATTTCAAGGCCGCGCTCAGCCAGGGCCAGACCACCGCGTCGATCAAGCCCTCAGGCCCGGTGCTGCAGCCGAAGGAGCAGCAGATGCTCGACGAGTTGAAGGCTGCCAGCGGCAAGGATTTCGACGCCAAATACATCAAGATGCAGACCGACGCGCATAAGGATGCTGTCGCGCTGTTTTCCACCTACGCCAATTCCGGCGACGACCCGGCGCTGAAGGAATTCGCCAAGAAGACCCTGCCGGTTCTGAAGATGCACGAGAAGCACGTGAAGGATCTGGCGGTCGCGCATCAGTGAGGGGCCTTCCCCTTCTCCCCTTGTGGGAGAAGGTGTCGCCGAAGGCGACGGATGAGGGGTGTTCCAGCGGAGTGAGGCGCTTGTGTTTCAGCAGCCTGAGACGTTGGCATTCCCTGGAACACCCCTCATCCGTCTCGGCGCTGCGCGCCGATCCACCTTCCCCCACAAGGGGGAAGGCAAGGCTGGCGTTCCCTCGCCGCCGCGATAAGCTCCCTCGCAAATCAGGGAGGACCGCCATGGACAAGGAAGTCATCGAAGTACCCGTGATGTCGGCCAAGGTGCGCGCGCTCGGCCTGCCGTGCTCGACGGCGGTGCGGGCCAATGGCTTCGTGTTCATCTCGGCGACCCCGCCGGTGGACATGGTGACCGGCGAGATGGTGCGCGGCGACATCGAGACCCAGACCGAGGCGTCGCTGAAGGCGCTGAAACACTGCCTGGAAGCGGCCGGCACATCGCTGGACAAGGTGGTGATGGTGCGCATCTACGCCGTCAATTCCGGCTTCTACAACGCCATCAACCGGATCTATGCGAAGTATTTTGCCACCAACCCGCCGGCGCGCAGCTTCGTGCCGGTGGCGTCATGGCCGATGGAGTTCGATATTGAGATTGAGTGCGTGGCGGTGGCGTGAGGGGCGTGATCGGGAACGGCAAAGGAGAGCTGGCCGAGCAAATCACCACTAATGGGCAGGCTACCAGAATATTTTCGAAGAAAACAAAGCTGCGGCGGCTCCAACAATTGCTGCAAGTATTACCGTATAATTTGCTCGACTGCTCTCATGTCTATCGCGCAGAATAGATATTATGTTGAGGTATCGTTCAATTGGCACCGAGCCGACATCAGATATATTTCTTTCAATATTTTCTCTATTGATGATCTCTCCGAACGACTTTTCCACGTACGACATTCTTTCTTTGTAACCAGACAATATTCTTTCTAGATTTATCATGATCCTCTCGATCTCAATCGATATACCGTATACTTCAGGGTCCCCACCGATCAATAATCTCCTCAATTTATACGACAAAGACTCTCTTTCTATAATTTCATCTATCTTATCAGCGACAGCAAAAAATTCGCTATGGAATCTATGGGCGTCGATTTCCGCTTCGTAAAAAATAGAAAATTCTTCAGTCAGTCTATATCTAACAATTTCTTTCACGTCCTTTTCTGGAATTCTTTCCGGAATAGCGACTGTCATTCGATCGTATCCGCGATACTCTTTTAACGATATGTCCAATATATCGGAGATTGTCCGATTTACAAAAAAGTCTGTGTGAAAGGGTGACGGCCCAACCATTTGAAATTTTATCGTCTTACTTTCCGGATTTGAGCTTTTGAAGTGCTTCCACAATATTGATACCGCTGTAGAAGGGGATGTTTCGCTCGCACCTAGCCAAACATATGCGACGGGTATGTCATCCGAGTAGTCGATTTCGACGGCAAAATTTTCTGCGACTGCCGACCCGCGCCAAGACTGTGTGTACTCTTTTTGGACTCGCGTAGGTATGTGAATTTCGAATCTTACCACACAATTTCTTAAGTATGGATATATTA
>NZ_RZRX01000187.1:0-13060 GCF_003997405.1 Mesorhizobium sp. M2A.F.Ca.ET.042.01.1.1 | reverse complement strand
CCTGAATTCCGTTTTCCGGCAAAAGAAAAGTTGAAGTGAGGATACCCGATGCGGGCACTGGTGCTTGAGAAAAAAGGCGAACTGTCGCTGCGCGAGATCGCGCTGCCGCAAGACGTCGGACCGGACGATGTTCGGATCGCCATCCACACGGTCGGCGTCTGCGGCAGCGACGTGCATTACTACACGCATGGCGCCATCGGCAGCTATATCGTGCGCCAGCCGATGGTGCTCGGCCATGAGGCGTCGGGTACGATCGTTGAGGTCGGCGCCAACGTCACGAACCTGAAGGTCGGCGACCGCGTCTGCATGGAGCCGGGCGTGCCGAATCTTTCATCGCGCGCGACGAAGCTCGGCATCTACAATGTCGACCCGGACGTGCGCTTCTGGGCGACGCCGCCGGTGCACGGCGTGCTCGCACCATACGCCGTTCATCCGGCGGCCTTCACCTACAAGCTGCCGGACAATGTCTCCTTCGCCGAAGGCGCGATGGTCGAGCCTTTCGCCATCGGCATGCAGGCGGCGGCGCGCGCCCGCATCGTGCCGGGCGACGTCGCCGTCGTCGTCGGCTGCGGCCCGATCGGCATCATGATCGCGCTCGCCGCGCTGGCGGGCGGCTGTTCCAAGGTGCTGATCTCCGATTTTTCCGCGCCCAAGCTTGAGATCGCCGGCCAGTATCCGGGCATCGTGCCGGTCAATGTCGGCGAGCAGTCGCTGGTCGACGCCGTCCGGAGCGCGACGGACAATTGGGGCGCAGATATCGTGTTCGAGGCGAGCGGCAGCCCGAAGGCCTTCGCCAACCTGTTCGACATCGTGCGGCCGGGCGGCGCGGTGGTGCTGGTCGGGCTGCCGGTGGAGACGGTCGAGCTCAACGTGCCGGCGGCGATCTCCAAGGAAGTGCGCATCGAGACCGTGTTCCGCTATGCCAACATTTTCGACCGCGCCTTGCAGCTGATCGCCTCCGGTAAGGTCGACCTCAAGCCGCTGATCACCGGCACCTATGATTTCTCCGAAAGCATCAAGGCGTTCGAGCGCGCCGCGCAAGGCAGGCCGCAGGACGTCAAGCTGCAGATCCTGCTGACCGGCGAGAAGGGATAAGGCATGTCCGCCATCGTTTGCTCCCATGTCGACAAGGCCTATGGCGCCACGACCGTCATTCGCGATCTCAACCTTGCGATCGAGGAGCATGAGTTCGTCGTGTTCCTGGGGCCTTCCGGCTGCGGCAAGTCCACGCTTCTCAGGATGCTGGCGGGGCTGGAAGACATCAGCGGCGGCGAGGTGTCGATCGGCGGCAAGGTGGTCAACGATCTCGAGCCGGGCGACCGCGGCATCGCCATGGTGTTTCAGAATTATGCGCTCTATCCGCATATGACGATCTTCGACAACATCGCCTTCGGGCTGAAGCGCCAGAAGGTGCCGGCGGCCGAGATCAAGAAGCGCGTCGAGGCGGTCTCCAGGACGCTCGGGCTGGAGCCCTATCTCGGCCGAAAGCCGACCGAGCTTTCCGGCGGCCAGCAGCAGCGTGTGGCGATCGCACGCGCCATGATCAAGACGCCGAAAGTGTTCCTGTTCGACGAGCCGCTCTCCAATCTCGACGCCAAGCTGCGCAACCATATGCGGGTCGAGATCGCGAGATTGCACCAGTCGCTGAAGACCACCACCGTCTATGTCACGCACGACCAGTTGGAGGCGATGACACTGGCCGACCGCATCGTGCTTTTGAAGGACGGCGTGATCGAGCAGATCGGCTCGCCGGCGGAAATCTATCGGCGTCCCGGCAATCTGTTCGTAGCCGGCTTCATCGGAACGCCGAATATGAATTTCGTCGAGGCGATGGTCGACCGCAAGGGCAATGGCTGGACGCTGACCGGCGCAGGGACAGTGGTGTCACTGGAAGGCGGCGACTTCCACCTTAACCACGGCGATCGCGTGGTGCTCGGCATCCGGCCTCCGGATCTGAAGACGGCAAACGGAGGCGCAGGCAACATCCTGCAAGGCACCGCCGACCTCATCGAGTTCCACGGCAATGATGCGCTGGTGACGTTCGGCTCGGGCGGCAGGGAGATCAGCGCGCTGGTGCCGGCCCGCGAATGCCCGGAGTTGCGCGCGCCGGTTCGCTACAGCTTCGAGGAAGAAAGCATCCATCTGTTCGACGCGGAGACCGGCAAGTCGCTGCGCAGCAAACAGGTTTAGCTGATCGCGTCGAGCATCTGCCGCTGGCGGTGCATTTCGAGGAAGATGCGGTAGTCGCGGTCGAAGCGGGCGCCGGCTTCCTTGTTGGGCGCGCGCGTCTTGCCGCCCTGCTGCATGGCGACACAGGCCGCGTTGAGGTCGGGGTAGAGCCCGGCGGCGGTCGCCGCCACCATGCCGGTGCCGAGCAGCACCGCCTCGTCGGCCAGCGGCTCGACCACGGTGCAGCCAGTGGCGTCGGCGTAGAGCTCCATCAAGAGCGGGTTCTTGGTGTGACCGCCGGTGACATGCAGCGTGTCGATCAGATAGCCGTTCTCGTTCAGCGCCTCGAGCACATGGCGCACGCCGAGCGCGATGCCGACGGCTGTGCGCCAATAGAGCTTGCACAGGCTGTCGAAGGAAGAATCGAGCGTCAGGCCGCTGATGACGCCGACGGCGTGCGGGTCGGCGAGCGGCGAACGGTTGCCGTGGAAGTCCGGCAGCACATGCAGCCTGGCCGCCAGCGCATCGCCCTCCTCGGCGCGCAGCTCGGCGACGCGCCTGGCGATCTTCATGTGCATGGCAGCGTCCGGCTCGCCGCCCGCGCCATGCCAGCGGATGATGTGGTCGAGCAGGGCGCCGGTGGCCGATTGGCCGCCTTCCGACAGCCACAGCGTCGGCAAGGCCGCGCCGAAATAGGGGCCCCAGACGCCAGCGAAAGGCTGCGGGTCATGCGACATCGCCATGACGCAGGACGATGTGCCGGCGATCAGCGCCAGGTGCCGGCTGATGTTCTTCTCGTCGCCGGCAAAGCCGCCCAGGACACCCAGCGCGCCGGCATAGGCATCGATGACGCCGGCGCCGACCCGGCACTGGTCAGTCAGGCCGAGCTCGGCGGCGGCCTTGGCCGTCAGCGGACCGATATTGGAGCCGACCGGGCTCGCCTTTTCGGGCAGATTGCCATGCTCGAACAGATCGCCGAGGCCGACGAGCCCGAAGAAGTCGCGCCGCCAGCTTTCTTCCTCATGCGCGAGATAGGTCCATTTGGCCGTCAGCGTGCATTGCGAGCGGGCGAGCGAGCCTGATGCCTTCCAGGTCAGGAAATCGGCGAGGTCGAACAGGTAGCCGGCTTCATTCCATGTCTTCGGCAGATGGCGCTTCAGCCACATCAGCTTCGGCGTCGCCATCTCCGGCGACATCACCCCGCCGATATAATCGAGCACGGCATGGCCGCTTGCCGTGCATTCATCGGCCTCGGCGATGGCGCGGTGATCGAGCCAGACGACCGTGTCCCAGCGCTTCTCGCCGGTGACCGAGACGCTGACCTGGCCGCCTTGCCTGTCGCGCGCGACCAGCGAGCAGGTCGCGTCGAAGGAGATGCCGGCGATGTCGCCGGCGGCAACGCCGGATTTCTCGAGGGCTGCCCGCACCGATTTACACACCGCCGACCAGATATCCTCCGAATCGTGCTCGGCATGATCGGGCTTGGGCTGGTGCATGGCGATCGGATGATCGGCACGGGCAAGCAGGTTGCCGCGCGCGTCCAGAATGCCCGCGCGAGCGCTCCCGGTGCCGACATCGACCGCGCAAACGAAACTCTTCGTCAAGATGCTCTTACTCTCGCTCCCAGGCCTGCAATCAGATCGGGCAATTGCAGCATGTCAGCGAATATAGAGTCCGGTTCGGTCGACGCAAGCCGGGCTTTCAAGCCGGGATTTCCGGCATGCGAGCCGCCGGTGAAGGCGAAGACGCGCATGCCTGCCGCGCGCGCCGCGGCAACACCCGCTGGACTGTCCTCAACGACCAGGCAGTTGCGCGGATGCGCCCGCATGGAGGCGGCGGCATGGAGGAAAAGGTCGGGCGCCGGCTTGCCGTGCTTGACCATGGTGGCGCTGAAGATATGCGGCTCCAGCAGGGGCAGCAGGCCGGTGACGTCGAGCGCGTAGCGGATGCGCTCCAGTGTGCCGGACGAGGCGACGCAGCTAGGCAGACCGAGCTTCGGCAGCACCTCCTTGATGCCGGGAATCGGCTTCAATTCCTCGCGGAACTTGCGCATCAGGTCGACGCGCATGGCGGTCAGATGCTGGTCGCTGATCTCCAGCCCGAACTCTTGGCCGAGGATCTCGCGCACGCTTTTCATGCTCTTGCCCAGGAAATGCTCGTAGGCGGCGTCCTCGCTGACAGTGCCGCCGGCAAGCTCGATCATGCCGAGCAGCGCCGAGACCGAAAGCGCCTCGCTGTCGACCAGGACGCCGTCACAGTCGAAGATGACCAGCTCAGGCGTCATCGGGCAGGCTTCCGCTGGTTTGGATCAGGATAACGTTTCGTTGAACCGTCACCCTGATCCAATTCTTTGTTGGAGCGTGATCCTTTCCGAAAACCGGTTCCCACTTTTTGCTTTCGCTGACCTTCGGTTCGGGATCACGCTCTAGAGCTTGCCGGCGAGATAGCGCGCCAGGGTTTCGCGCGCGCCGTTCGCCCACAGCACCTTCAGGGCATGGGCGAAGGCCTCGGCGAAGACGGGCGAGCGGCCGACATCGCCATAGATGTCCTCCATCGCCAGCCAGGCTTTGGGGTCGTCCTTCGCCGTCTTGGCGGTCGCCTGCATGCGGTCCCAGCTCGGGTCATTGGGCTCGATGACGGCGCCGCTGTCAGTGGTGCCGAAGCAGTAACGACACCACAAGGCCGATTCCAGCGCGAGGCCGGCGACGCCTTCGCCCGCCGTCAGCCGGTCGGCGATGGTCGGGATGATGAATTTCGGCTGGCGGTTGGAGCCGTCGAGACAAAGCCGGCGGATGGTGTCGCCGATCTTGGGATTGGAGAAGCGGCGCTCGATGAGCTGGTAGTAGTCCTCCAGATCGGTGTCGGGCACCGGCGGCACGGTCGGGATGATCTCGTCATGCTCGAGCTTGGACAGGAACGCGCGCACCAGGGGCTCCTGCATGCCTTCGTGAACGAAATGGATGTCCATCAGCCCGGCCGGATAGGCTATTGTCGCGTGGCCGCCATTGAGGATGCGGATCTTCATCAGCTCGTAGGGCGAGACGTCCTTGACGAACTGCACGCCGACCTTTTCCAGCGCCGGACGGCCGGCGGTGAAGTGGTCCTCCAGCACCCATTGCTTGAACGGCTCGCAGAACACCGGCCAATTGTCCTCCAAGCCGAAATCGTCGGCGAGGATCCGGCGCTCGCGGTCGGTCGTGGCCGGCGTGATGCGATCGACCATGCCGTTCGGAAAGGCGACCTTGTCCTCCACCCATGTCGCCAGGTCCTCGTCGATCAGCCGGGCAAGGCCGATGACGCCGTCTGAGGTGACGTGGCCGTTATGGGGGATGTTGTCGCAGGACATGACGGTGAAGGGCACGATGTCGTCGGCACGCCGGCGCAGCAGGCCGGCAAGGATGATGCCGAACACGGTTTTCGGCACGGCGCCCGGCTGCGCGTCGGCGACAACGTCGGGATGGGCCGGGTTGAACTTGCCGGAGGCCGGGTCGATGAAATAGCCGCCTTCGGTGATGGTCAGCGAGACGATCTTGATCGCCGGATCGGCAAGCCGCTCGATGATCACTGCCGCATCGCCAGGCGTCAGGAAATCGATCATGGCGCCGGTGACGCGGGCGCTCATATGGCCCTGGTCCTGCTCGACCACGGTGGTCAGCCAGTCCTGTTCCCGCAGCTTGGAGCGGCCGATCTTCTCGCCCTCGAACACGCCGGCGCCGATCAGCGCCCAGTCATGGCCTTCGCCGGTGGCGAACAGGTCGTCGAGATAGACCGCCTGGTGCGAGCGGTGGAAATTGCCGACGCCGAAATGGACGATGCCGGCCTTCAGGGCCGAGCGGTCATATTTCGGGCCGGCGACCTTGGCCGGCAGGCTGGCGAGGTTCGAGGAAGAGAGTTTCACGGTCATCTCATTTTACCCTTTGGCCGATCTGCAGCCCGACTGTTTACGCCTCCTGAGGAGAGCGAGGATGAGGGGCAACATCCGGTGTTCCAGCATGCTGCCCCTCACCTGCCCCGCGACGCTTGCTCCGGAGGAAAAGAGAGAAGCGCCTCCCCCCTCAACTCATCCCGTCAGCTCATCCATTGACCGCCGTCGACATTGTAGGTCTGGGCAACAATGTATTCGGCCTCGTCGCTGGCGAGGAACACGGCCATGCCGGCGAGGTCCTCGGGCTTGCCCATGCGGCCGTAAGGCACGCCTTCGCCGACCAGGCGCTTCTTCTCGCCCTTCGGCCGGTTCTCATATTTGGCGAAGAGCGCATCGACCTGGTCCCACATGTCGCTGTCGACGACGCCCGGCGCGATGCCGTTGACGTTGATGCGGTGCTTGATGAGGTCGAGCCCGGCAGACTGGGTCAGCGAGATGACGGCGGCCTTGGTGGCGCAATAGACCGCGACCAGCGGCTCGCCGCGCCGGCCTGCCTGGCTTGCCATGTTGATGATCCTGCCGCCCCGGCCGCGCGCGATCATCGAGCGGGCGGCGGCCTGCAGCATGAACAGCGTGCCGGCGACATTGACCGCGAACAGCTTGTCGTAGCTCGCCCTGGTGATCTCGACGATCGGCGCCAGGTCGAAGATCGCGGCATTGTTGATCAGCACGTCCAGCCCGCCGGTCTTCGCCTCGACCGCCTTCACCGCCGCCTCGGTCGAGGACTGGTCGGTGACGTCGAGCCGGATCGCGTAAGCGGCGGAGCCGATCGCTTTCGCCGTCGCTTGCGCCGCGTCGAGGTCGATATCGGCAATCGCCACCGTCGCGCCTTCGCGCGCATAGGCTTCGGCGAAGGCCCTGCCGATGCCGCGCGCCGATCCGGTGATCAGCGCCGATTTGCCTTTCAGCCTCACTGTCCCGTCCTCACGCGGCCAGCGCCTTGCCGTCGGCGCCGAAGCGGTGAAGCTTGGTCTTGTCGGGGGTCAGGTAGACGGTGTCGCCATGCCTGACAGCGACCTCGCCGTCGGCGCGGACGTTGATGGTGCCGATGCCGTCCGCCTGGACATGCAGGAAGGTGTCAGAGCCGAGATGCTCGGCAACGCCGACCGTCGCCTTCCAGTCGCCGGACGAGGTCGAGATGTTGAGATGCTCGGGCCGGATGCCGATGGTCTTGGCGCCATATTTCTCCGCCGGCGCGCCTTCGATTATGTTCATCTTGGGCGAGCCGATGAAGCCGGCGACGAAGAGGTTCTTCGGCGTCTTGTAGAGCTCCATCGGCGAGCCGACCTGCTCAATGTTGCCGGCGTTGAGCACGACGATCTTGTCGGCCATGGTCATGGCCTCGACCTGGTCGTGGGTGACGTAGATCATCGTCGTCTTCAGCTGCTGATGCAGCTCGCTGATCTCCAGCCGCATGGTGCCGCGAAGCGCGGCGTCGAGGTTGGACAGCGGCTCGTCGAACAGGAAGGCCGAGGGCTGGCGCACGATGGCGCGGCCGATGGCGACGCGCTGGCGCTGGCCGCCGGAGAGCTGACCCGGGCGGCGCTCGAGATAGTTGGTGAGGTTCAAGACGCGCGCGGCGTCCTTCACTTTCTTGTCGATGGTCGCTTGGTCTTCGCCGGCCATCTTCAGCGGGAAGGCGATGTTCTTGGCGACCGTCATATGCGGGTAGAGCGCGTAGGACTGGAACACCATGGCGAGCTTGCGCTTGGCCGGAGCCTCGCGGGTGACGTCGCGGCCATCGATCGAGATCGTGCCGCCGCTGGTGTCCTCCAGCCCGGCGATCAGCCTGAGCAGCGTGGACTTGCCGCAACCCGATGGGCCGACGAACACCACGAACTCGCCGTCCTCGATGTTGAGGTCGATGTTCGGAATGATCGTCGTCGACCCGAAGGACTTGGAGACGTTCTTGAGCGTGATGTTTCCCATGGTTTCCTCCCGGGGATATCTATCGTCGTCCGCCGCTTGGGCGCTCTTACTTCACGGCGCCAAAGGTCAGGCCGCGCACCAGCTGCTTCTGGCTGAACCAGCCCATGATCAGGATCGGCGCGATCGCCAGCGTCGAGGCCGCCGAGAGCTTGGCCCAGAACAACCCTTGAGGACTGGAGAAGGAGCTGATGAAGGCGGTCAGCGGCGCGGCGTTGGTGGTGGTGAGCCGGATGGTCCAGAACGCCTCGTTCCAGGCGAGGATGATGTTCAAGAGCATGGTCGAGGCAATGCCAGGGACGGCCATCGGCGTCAGCACATAGATGATCTCGTTCCACAGCGAGGCGCCGTCCATGCGCGCCGCCTCCAGGATCTCGCCCGGGATCTCGCGGAAATAGGTGTAGAGCATCCAGACCACGATCGGCAGGTTGATCAGCATCAGCATGACGGTGAGGCCGATGCGGCTGTCGAGAAGCCCTGAGTCGCGGAAGATCAGGTAGATCGGGAACAGCACCGCGACGGCCGGCATCATCTTGGTGGACAGCATCCACATCAGGATGTCCTTGGTGCGCTTGGTCGGCGAGAACGCCATCGACCAGGCCGCCGGGATGGCGACGATGAGCGCGAGGATGGTCGAGCCGACCGAGAGCAGCACCGAATTGAAGAAGAACTTGAAGTAGCCGCTCTGCTGCTGAACCTCCGAATAGCTCTCGAACGTCCCGGACGGGATCAGGTTGAAGCCCTGGATCGCCTCCTGCTCCGACTTGAACGAGGTGATGATCGTATAGAGGATCGGAAAGAAGATCAGCAGGGCGACGACCCAGGCCGCGGCCGTGGCGATGGTCTTGTGCTGGGTGGTGACTGCGCGGGCCATGTCAGGTCCTCCCTCACTTGTCCAGGTTCTTGCCGACGGCGCGCATGGCGAAGAAGGCAACGATGTTGGCGAGAATGACGGCGATCACGCCACCGGCGGATGCCTGGCCGATTTTGAACTCCAGGAGCGCCTTCTGGTAGACGAGGAAGGGCAGGTTGGTGGAGGCGTAGCCCGGGCCGCCATTGGTGGTGACCAGGATCTCGGCATAGATCGAGAGCAGGAAGATCGTCTGGATCAGGATAACGACGGTGATGGCGCGCGACATGTGCGGCAGCGTCAGGTAGATGAAGCGGCTCACGAAGCCGGCGCCGTCCATCTCGGCCGCCTCCTTCTGCTCGCCGTCGAGCGACTGCAAGGAGGTGAGCAGGATCAGCGTGGCGAAGGGCAGCCACTGCCAGGCGACGATCAGGATGACGGCGGTCAGCGGATGCTGGCCGAACCAGTCGATCGGCTGGGCGCCGAAGAAGCGCGCGATATCGGCGAAGACGCCGTATTGCGGGTGCATGATCATGTTCTTCCAGACAAGCGCTGCGACCGGCGGCATGACGAAGAACGGCGAGATGACCAGGATGCGCACGATGCCCTGGCCCCAGATCGGCTGGTCGAGCAGCATCGCCAGAAGGATGCCGCCGACCACCGTGATGACCAGCACGCTGACGACGATGGTGAGCGTGTTGAGGATCGAATAGAGGAAGGCCGGGTTGGAATAGAACAGCGCGTAGTTGGAGAAGCCGACGAAGCCGTCACGCATCGGGTTCAGCGGATTGTATTGCTGAAACGAGAACCAGAGCGTGAACAGCAGCGGCACGATCATCCAGACGAACAGCAGGATCACCGATGGCGCCATCATGAAGCGGGCAAGCGAACGGGTTTGCTGAGTAGCCATGACGGTCACCCTCCCAAAGTCAGCCGGATTTTCAGAGTTGCGCCCAGAATCTTCCCGGTTTTGAAGGGTGGCCGCCCGAACTGGGTTTCGGGCGGCCCCTTGCCGGCCATGATGGGCGACCGGCGTTCGGCACCGGGAGGAGCCTTACTTGATGTAGCCGCCTTCGGTCATCGCCGCGGTGGCTGCGTCCTGGGCCTGCTTGAGGGCGTCGTCTACGCTCGACTGGCCGGCAAGGGCAGCCGAGAAGAGCTGGCCGACGGTGGTGCCGAGACCCTGGAATTCAGGAATGGCGACGAACTGCACGCCGACATAGGGCACCGGCTTGACGGTCGGGTGCGTCGGATCGGCGGCGTTGATGGAGTCCAGCGTCATCTTCGCGAAAGGCGCCGCCTTCTGGTACTCCGGATTGGCGTAGAGCGAGGAGCGCGTTCCAGGCGGAACATTGGCCCAGCCTTCCTTCGAGGCGACCAGCTCGGCATAGTGCTTGCTGGTTGCCCAGGAGACGAACTTCTCGGCGGCATCGGCCTTCTGGGTGCCGGCGGGGATTGCCAGCGACCAGGCCCACAGCCAGTTGCCGCGCTTGCCGAGACCATTGTCGGGCGCCAGCGCATAGCCGACCTTGTCGGCGACCTGCGAGGCCTTCGGATCGGAGACGAAGGACGCCGCGACGGTGGCGTCGATCCACATGCCGCACTTGCCCTGCTGGAACAGCGCCAGGTTCTCGTTGAAGCCGTTTGACGAAGCGCCTTCCGGACCGTCGGCCTTCATCAGGTCGACATAGAACTGCAGCGTGTTCTTCCACTCGGGCTGATCGAACTGCGGCTTCCAGTTCTCGTCGAACCAGCGGGCGCCGAAGGAGTTCGACATGGCGGTGAGGAAGGCCATGTTCTCGCCCCAGCCGGCCTTGCCGCGCAGGCAGACACCGTTCACGCCATTGGCGCGGTCGGTCATCTTGTCGGCGGCCTGCTTGATGAATTCCCAGGTCGGCGCGTCGGGCATCTTCAGACCCGCCTTCTCCATCAGGTCCTTGCGGTACATGACAAAGGAGCTTTCGCCATAGAAGGGCGCGGCATAGAGCTTGCCGTCGACCGACAGGCCGCCGGCGATGGCCGGGATGATGTCCTTGACGTCATAGTCGTCGCCGAGCTTGTCGAGCGGCAGCAGCCAGCTCTGCTTGGCCCAGATCGGAACCTCGTAGGTGCCGATGGTCATGACGTCGTACTGGCCGCCCTTGGTTGCGATGTCAGTGGTCACGCGCTCGCGCAGCACGTTCTCTTCAAGCGTGACCCAGTTGAGCTGGATGTCGGGGTTGGCCTTGGTGAAGTCGTCCGTCAGCTTCTGCATGCGGACCATATCGCCATTGTTGACGGTGGCGATGGTGATGGATTCGGCATGCGCGGCGAAAGCGAGGGCGCTGGCCGACAACAGGCCCAGGGTGAGCGTGCGAAGTTTCATCAAATTCCTCCCATAAACCAAGATGAGCATTTGCCTTGGCTTTGAGCAATTACTCACTTGGAGTGATTTATGTCAAGGCGGAATCGATGCTGCAGCGCAGCAGAAATGACGGCACGTGACCCTCTCTGGCGACGTGGCCGGTACATGGAGACGAAAGCTGAAGGCAGCCGGCTTACGCGCAGGCGATCTCAGCGAGGATCCAGTCGCGGAAGGCGCGGATCTTCGGCACGTTGCGGCGCGCCGTCGGATAGACCAGCCAATAGGCATGGCCGTCATCGCCGACCAGATCGAAGGGCTGGATCAGACGACCGTCGGCGAGCTCGTTCTTGAACAGCGCCCTGGTCAGGATCGCCACGCCATGGCCGGCGATCGCCGCATTCGCCTCATAGGCCTGCGCGCCCATGCTGGAACCCGGCCGCTTGGCGAGATCATGGCCGGTCACGCCGGCCGCCTCGAACCATTGCGACCACCAGACGTCCCCGGGGTCGAGGATGGGCAGGCGCAAAAGGTCCGCCGGCTCCTTGACGCCGCCGATGGTGGCCGCGAGCTTGGGGCTCAGCATCGGCGTGAAGTCGGCGTCGAGCAGCTTGTGCGCCTCCAGGCCCGGCCATTTGCCGCCGCCAGAACGGATGGCGAGATCGACATCCTCGCGCGCGAAATCGGTCAAACGGCTCGACGTGTCGAGCCGCACGGCAAGGGCCGGATGAGCAATCTGGAATGAGCCCAGATGCTGGGCCAGCCAATTCGAGGCGAAGGTCAGCACGGTGGTGACGCAAAGCAGCCCGTCGGCGCCACCGCGCGCCGCGGCATAGGCCTGACCCAGGATGGAAAAGGCTTCGCTGACGGCTGGCGCCAGGCGCTGGCCGGGTCCAGTCAACTCGATCTGCTTCGGCCGGCGCAGGAACAGCGGCGCGCCGATGCGTTCCTCCAGCAGCTTGATCTGGTAGCTCGCGGCCGCCTGGGTCATGCCCAATTCCTGCGCCGCCTTGGTGAAGGACAGGTGCCTTGCCACCGCTTCGAACACCCGGATCGCCTGCAGCGGCGGCAGCGGCGCAAGCTGCGGAGGGGTCAGATCGGG
The DNA here is from genome assembly GCF_003997405.1 of Mesorhizobium sp. M2A.F.Ca.ET.042.01.1.1. Taxonomy (NCBI): domain Bacteria; kingdom Pseudomonadati; phylum Pseudomonadota; class Alphaproteobacteria; order Hyphomicrobiales; family Phyllobacteriaceae; genus Mesorhizobium; species Mesorhizobium sp. M2A.F.Ca.ET.042.01.1.1. The sequence continues at coordinate 747 of NZ_RZRX01000187.1, read as the reverse complement.
CATAAGGCCTCCTTATGGGTCATGATCGAGGTTTAATTGGAAGCACGAACCAGCCAGACCGATATTTGGGATCAACGATCAATCCAGTTCAAGGCTGACGATCATGGTCACGGTACAGGAAAAACTCGTTTCCACTCCCGCACGCGGCTGGTTTCTCACGCTGGTACGGGAATTTGCAAGGTTTTCGGGCCGCAGGCGCGGCTATATCGATGTCCGGGAACTATCCGAGCATCTGCAGCGCGACATGGGTTTTCTCGACGGCAATGATCCGCGCGGACCCTCGCAATAGCCGGCTTCTTTTATGGCCATCAGCCGGCAAGCAGGGCTTCGGCCGTCCGTTCGTCGGTGATGAGGCCATTGACCAGCCGGCGGTTGACGGCGGCCAAAATGCCCGGCAGCTTCCGCTCGCCCATGGCCAAGGCGATGACCAGCGATTTTTCCCGCGACGGCAGCGCGGCGGACGATACGCGGTCATTGGTGATCCCTTCGATCATGCGGCCTTCGCGATCGAACACCCAGCCGACGATCTCGGCGATGCCGCCGGCCTTCTGCAGCGCCTTCAGCTCGGTTTCGGAAATGAAGCCGTCCTCGTAAAGCGGGGCCTTGGGTCCGAGATCGCCGATGCCGACGAAGGTGACGTCGGCTTCCGCGGCCAGCGCCAGCGTCGGCTGGATCATCGGCTGGTTGAGCAGCATCTCGCGCTCTGCCGGCGAGGAGGCGATGACCGGCAGCGGCATCGGGAAAGAC
>NZ_RZRX01000186.1:0-13071 GCF_003997405.1 Mesorhizobium sp. M2A.F.Ca.ET.042.01.1.1 | reverse complement strand
CGGTGACGCGCGGCATGAACCGAGAGGAGCGCCAACAGGTCTCGGTGCGCGCCTCGGTGATCGGCTTTCTGGTAATGGCGCTGTTCGCGGTTGCCGGCGCCTCGATCCTGTCGGTGTTCGGCATCACGCTGCCGGCCTTCCGCGTCGCCGGCGGCTTTCTCTTGTTCTTCATCGCCTTCGAAATGGTGTTCGAGCGCCGCCAGGACCGCAAGGAGAAGATCGGCGACGTCGCCATCACCAAGGACATGATCCACAACATCGCCGCCTTCCCGCTGGCGATCCCGCTGATCGCCGGCCCCGGCGCGATCTCGGCGACGGTGCTCTTGTCGGGGCATTTCGAAGGCTTTGCCGCTCAAGCCGCGCTGGTCGGCATCATCATGCTCTGCCTCGTCATCACCTATCTGGTTTTCGTGCTGTCGGAACGCATCGACCGCATCCTCGGCCAGACCGGCCGCTCGATCCTGACCAGATTGCTCGGCGTGATCCTGGCGGCCTTGGCGGTCCAGTTCGTGGCCGACGGCGTCAGGGCGCTGATGGCAGCCTAAGCGGCTGCGAAAGCACCCACCTACTGCCCTACTGCCCTACTGCCCTACTGCCCTACTTCACCGCCGTCTCGACCACTTCAAAGTCGTGCGTGAGCGTCGCCGTCTTCGCCATCATGGCGGAGGCCGAGCAGTATTTCTCGATCGACAGGTTGATCGCCCGTTTCACCTTGTCGTGCGAGAGCGCGCGGCCCTTGACGATGAAATGCATGTGGATGCGGGTGAACACTTTCGGGTCGGTCTCGGCCCGGTCGGCGTCGAGCTCGACCACGCAATCCTCTACCGCCTCGCGGCCTTTCTCCAGGATGTGCACGACGTCATAGGCCGAGCAGCCGCCGGTGCCGATCAGCACCAGTTCCATCGGGCTCGGTCCAGGCGTCTTGCCATCCGGCCCATGCGCCGTGCCCAGCACGACCTTATGCCCGCTGCCGGATTCGCCGACAAAGGTGCGTTCCTCGACCCATTTGACGCGTGCTTTCACGGTGCTCTTCCTTGAGAAATTCCGGTCCGCACTAAGGCCTGTTGAGATCCAGGTCAGGCCGCGCCGAAAATGGCGGGTTCCGAGAACCGGCCTACGCCGGCCGAAGCCCTCACAACTGTCTCGCTCTATGAAGGCTACTGCCGGCGAAGGATAGATGGCTAAAGCGGCAAAGGCCGCGAAGGCATGCCATGGAATGGGAGGCGGCGCCGACGAAAGCGGTCCGAGCGACATCGCCTTCCCCTAAACGATCATGTCGAGACGCTTAGAACGGGATCTCGTCGTCCAGCTCGCGCGACGCGCCGCCGCCACCGCCCCTGGAGCCGCCGCCACCGCGGCTGAAGCCTTCGTTCGGGCCGGACTGGCCGAAATCCGAGCCACGGCTGCTGCCGCCGGAATAATTGCCGACCTGGCCGCCGCCGCCCTCGCCGCGCGCGTCGAGCATCTGCAGTTCGCCACGGAATTTCTGCAGCACCACCTCGGTCGTGTAGCGGTCATTGCCGGTCTGGTCCTGCCATTTGCGGGACTGCAGCTGGCCCTCGACATAGACCTTCATACCCTTCTTCAAATACTGCTCGGCCACCTTGGCGAGCTGATCGTTGAAGATCACGACATTATGCCACTCGGTCTTTTCCTTGCGCTCGCCCGAATTCTTGTCGCGCCAGCTTTCCGAGGTGGCGACGCGGATGTTGACGACCGGATCGCCAGAATTCAGGCGGCGGATTTCAGGGTCCGCCCCGAGATTGCCGACCAGAATGACCTTGTTGACGCTACCCGCCATCGTACTTCTCCGCGCTCATCCGAAACAAATTTTAAGTCGCTCACCTTACAGCCTCAGGGTCGCCCATGCCCGTAAAGGCTGGCTTTTCCCACAAGGTTTTTGTTCCTCTTTCGTTCTAGCATAACCGATGCTTCTGTCAAGGAATGTCAGCAAGAGGTAGTGTCCTGGTGTGGGAAACGAAAGGGGATATCTCCGAATGAACACCCTGACACATGAGGATCAGCCGCGCGAACTTTGGCGGACCGGAGTGGAGACGCGGATGCGTGTTGCCGCCGCCAACGGCGCGGCCGAGCTTTGCATATTCGAACAGTGGGTCGAACCGGCAACCGGTGCGCCGACCCATTCGCATTCGGTAGAAGAAGTGCTGACAGTGATTGCCGGCGAGGCCGAAATGTGGATCGAAGACAGGCGAGCAGTACTGACTGCGGGGCAGTCGCTGATCATCCCGGCGCATCGCAGGCATTGCTTTCGCAACATTGGGTCCGGCATGCTCCACATCCATGCCGTGCTCGCATCGCCGATCTTCGAAGCAAGCTTCGACGGAGCCGTGAATCCGGTGAAGCGCTGGACATCATAAAAACAGCGCTTGCCAAATCAATAAGTATCGACTTATGTTTTCCGCATGATCGAAGCAGAAATTTTCCGGGCGCTCGCCGACCCCACCCGTCGCGCCGTCTATGAGCGGCTGACCGCCAGCGAGATGAGCGTGAGCGAGCTGCGCGCCGGCATGAGCGTGTCGCAGCCGGCGGTCTCGCAGCACCTTGCCGTGCTGCGCGGCGCCGGCTTGGTGGTCGAGCGCCGCGCCGGCCGCAACGCCTATTACCGAGCCGATCCGCAAGGGCTCGACCCGCTGCTCGGCTGGATCGACCGCTACCGCGCCTTCTGGCCGGAACGCATCGAGAAGTTGAAGACGGTTCTGAAGGGAATGGACCAATGACGGCAACCGAAAACCCGACGGTCAACGAAGCCCCGCTCAGCTTCGAATGCGAGCTTGCCGATCCTCCGGAAAAGGTCTGGCGGGCGCTGACCGAGCCGGAACTGCTGGCCGCCTGGATGATGCCGAATGACATCAAGGCGGAAGCTGGCAGCTGCTTCACCTTTGCCGGACCGGATGCGCCGATCGAATGCGAGGTGCTGGAAGCCGAGCCCGGCCGGCTGCTGCGCTATTCCTGGCGCGAGCGGCCGGCGGACAAGGATGCCGACCAGCTTCCCGCCTTTGAAAGCATCGTCACCTTCACGCTGGCCCGGACAGCCTCCGGAGGCACGCATCTTCGGATCGTGCATGACGGCTTCGTGCCGGCAGCGCAGCCTCTGGTCGCCGTCTCGGGCGCCGGCTGCGGGCTCTCGCTTTATGCGCGCAAGACCCCGACCGCCGCCAATGCGCCGTGCATGATGTTGCGCGCTGCCTGATCAAATAGAACCTAGGAAACCCGTCATGAGCATTGCCAATCTGGTGCCGATGGTCATCGAGCAATCGAGCCGCGGCGAACGTTCCTTCGATATCTTTTCACGGCTGCTGCGCGAGCGCATCGTCTTCATCAACGGCGAGATCAACGACAACGTCTCGGCGCTGGTCTGCGCCCAGCTTCTGTCGCTGGAATCCGAAAATCCCGACAAGGAGATCTCGCTCTACATCAACTCGCCCGGCGGCATGGTGACCAGCGGCTTCGCCATCTACGACACGATGCAATACATCTCCTGTCCGGTGTCGACGGTTTGCATGGGCTTCGCCGCCTCGATGGGCTCGTTTCTCCTGATGGCGGGCTCCCCGGGACGCCGCATCGCGCTGCCCAACACCAGGATCGTCCTGCATCAGCCGCTAGGCGGCTTCCAGGGCCAGGCTTCCGACATCCAGCGCCACGCCGAGGACATCGTGCGCACCAAGCATCATATGACGGAGCTCTACGCCAGGCATTGCGGCCGCACCTACGAGGAAGTGGAGCGCACGCTCGACCGCGACTACTTCATGAGCGCCGCGGAAGCGAGGGACTGGGGCCTCGTCGACCACGTCTACGACACGCGCAAGAAGGCCGCCTGACATCGCGGGCCAGACGCGCGGCAATTTGATCGCCGCGCGTCTGGCCTCACTCCAGCCGCGTCCCTATAGTCCGCGCATGATCAGGTCCGTTCATTTATGTGCTGCCCTCGCCGCTCTTGCCGGCGCCTTGATGGCCGGCACCGCGCTGGCCGACGACAGCCCGTCGCAGAAACTGCCCGGCGTCAGCGGCGACTATCGCATCGCCAAACCGGCGCCGCAGCCGGAGCCCGATGACGCGCAGCCCGCCGGCAGCGACGGCTCGTTCAAGATCGGCAACACCGATGTCAGGATCGGCGGCAGCATCACCGTCGACATGGCGACGGGCGGCATGAAGCCGCCGAACCACTGATTTAGCAGCGATCGACCGAAGCGCGTTTTCGTCATCCACGGGCGGAGCAAGGAGCGAAGCGACGCGGCGCAGACCCGAGGATCCATGCCGTGACTTCAACGTGCTGCCACGGTTCAGAATTCTGCTCCGCTGCGCTCGTCGGCTGACGTAACGGCATGGACCCTTGGGTCTTCGCTCCGCTTTGCGTCGCTAGCCCAAGGATGACGAAGTTGGGGGAGTCTCCGACCGACGGCGAACCTGGATGATCGCAAAAATGTAAGCCCCATCCCTGCTGTGCAGACGGATGGGGCTTCATGGATCTGAAATCCAACTTTAGCCGGGAGTGGACTGCCGGCGTTCTGTTTCGGATGCAACGCGGCATTCAGCCGACGATCCGACTATGGTCTCTGATTGTAGGGAATCGGCAAGTCACGGTTTGTCGGGCTGGCGTTTCAAGTCTGCCCTGGCACTTATGCCCGCCGCGGCTCCATCTCCGTGTGGAGCCTCAAGGGACTGTCCGGTGGCGTCATGCTCCGCTCCTGGGTCCGTTGCGACAATGTCGTTCGAAGCGCTAATCGCTATCGCCTGCGGCGTCTCGCAGGCCGCCTGTTGGGCGGCGAGGCCATCGAAAGACGGCCGGCTTCGTTGACGCCTTGGAGACTGCTCCCCTGGGTCCGCGACGTCAACCGTTGAATAGCCGGTTACGGAAAAATGTGATCGGTTGGAGGTTACGTGCGGGTAAGCCAAGCGGCTCTGTGGATCAACAAGGCGGCATAGGCGGCACTTGTCTCCACACCGTTTCGAACGACAGTTGAACGGTGATCAACGCAACTGTTTCCACAACGCTTTGTCAGGAGCGTGTTCGGCCTTTGTTCTTTCCGCTTGCCCGCTCGCGCGAAAGGCGGTTAAACCCATGATCGGCTTGTTCCGTCGAGATTGTGGCGTCTCTCGACGTGGCGGCAAAAATACCTACATAGGGGATGGCCGGGACAAACCCGCCCAATCCAGCAAATTCCAGATCTGAGGCGGCGACCGGCGATGGCCGACCATAAATATCTTTCCATTCGCGGGGCGCGCGAACACAATCTCAAGAATATCGATCTCGACCTGCCGCGCGACAGCCTGATCGTCATGACTGGACTGTCGGGCTCCGGCAAGTCGTCGCTCGCTTTCGACACCATCTATGCCGAGGGCCAGCGCCGCTATGTCGAGAGCCTGTCGGCCTATGCCCGGCAGTTCCTGGAGATGATGCAGAAGCCGGATGTCGACCAGATCGACGGCCTGTCGCCCGCCATCTCGATCGAGCAGAAGACCACCTCGCGCAACCCGCGCTCGACGGTTGGCACCGTCACCGAGATCTACGACTATATGCGCCTGCTTTTCGCGCGCGTCGGCATTCCTTATTCGCCGGCAACCGGCCTGCCGATCGAGAGCCAGACCGTCAGCCAGATGGTAGATCGCGTGCTGGCGCTGGACGAAGGCACCCGCCTCTATCTGCTCGCGCCGATCGTGCGCGGCCGCAAGGGCGAATACCGCAAGGAACTGCTCGAGCTGCAAAAGAAGGGTTTTCAGCGCGTCAAGGTCGACGGCACCTTCTACGAGATCGCCGACGTGCCGGCGCTGGACAAGAAGTACAAGCACGACATCGACGTGGTGGTCGACCGCATCGTCGTGCGCGGGGACCTGGCGACCAGGCTCGCGGATTCGATGGAAACGGCGCTGAAGCTCGCCGACGGGCTGGCTGTGGCCGAATTCGCCGACAGGCCGCTCGATGCCAGCCTGACCGGCGAGGACTCGGTCAACAAGTCGAAGAACGAGACGCATGAGCGCATCCTGTTCTCGGAAAAATTCGCCTGCCCGGTGTCCGGCTTCACCATTCCCGAGATCGAACCGAGGCTGTTCTCCTTCAACAACCCGTTCGGCGCCTGCCCGACCTGCGACGGCCTCGGCAGCCAGCGCGCCATCGATCCCAACCTCGTCGTGCCGGACGAGAACGTCTCGCTGCGCGACGGCGCCATCAGCCCGTGGGCGAAGTCGACCTCGCCCTATTACGCGCAGACGCTTGAAGCGCTGGGCAAAGCCTATGGCTTCAAGCTCGGCGACAAGTTCAAGGATCTGAGCGCGCAGGCTAAAGAAGCCGTGCTGCATGGCACCGGCGAGCGCGAGATCACCTTCCAGTATGATGACGGCCTGCGCTCCTACAAGACCACCAAGACCTTCGAGGGCGTGATCCCCAATCTCGACCGGCGCTGGAAGGAAACGGAATCGGCCTGGATGCGCGAGGAGATCGAGCGCTTCATGTCGGCCACGCCCTGCCCCGCCTGCAACGGCTACAGGCTGAAGCCGGAAGCGCTGGCGGTGAAGATCGGCGGTAAGCATATCGGCGAAGTCACCGAGCTGTCGATCCGCAAGGCCGACCAGTGGTTCACCGACCTGCCGGCGCAGCTCAACGAGAAGCAGAACGAGATCGCGGTGCGCGTGCTCAAGGAGATCCGCGAGCGGCTGCGCTTCTTGAACGATGTCGGCCTCGACTATCTGACGCTGTCGCGCAACTCCGGCACGTTGTCCGGCGGCGAGAGCCAGCGCATCCGTCTCGCCTCGCAGATCGGCTCCGGCCTCACCGGCGTGCTCTATGTGCTGGACGAACCGTCGATCGGCCTGCACCAGCGCGACAATGCGCGCCTGCTCGACACGCTGAAGCATCTGCGCGACATCGGCAACACGGTGATCGTCGTCGAGCATGACGAGGACGCCATCCTGCATGCCGATTACGTCGTCGACATCGGCCCCGCCGCCGGCATCCATGGCGGCAGGATCATCGCGCAGGGCACCCCGCAGCAGATCATGGCGACGCCCGCCTCGATCACCGGCAAGTACCTGTCGGGCGAGCTCGAAGTGACGACGCCGGCGGTGCGCCGCGAAGCCAAGAAGAACCGGCGCATCAAGGTGGTCGGCGCGCGCGGCAACAATCTGAAGAACGTGACGGCGGAGATCCCGCTCGGCACCTTCACCGCGGTCACCGGCGTATCCGGCGGCGGCAAGTCGACCTTCCTGATCGAAACCCTGTTCAAGGCGGCCTCGCGCCGCATCATGGGTTCGCGCGAGCATCCGGCCGAGCATGACCGCATCGAGGGGCTGGAGTTCCTCGACAAGGTCATCGACATCGACCAGTCGCCGATCGGCCGCACACCGCGCTCCAACCCGGCGACCTATACCGGCGCTTTCACGCCGATCCGCGACTGGTTCGCCGGACTCCCCGAAGCCAAGGCGCGCGGCTATCAGCCGGGGCGCTTCTCCTTCAACGTCAAGGGCGGCCGCTGCGAGGCCTGCCAGGGCGACGGCGTCATCAAGATCGAGATGCACTTCCTGCCCGACGTCTACGTCACCTGCGACGTCTGCCACGGCAAGCGCTACAACCGCGAGACGCTTGACGTGCTGTTCAAGGGCAAGTCGATCGCCGACGTGCTCGACATGACCGTCGAGGAAGGCGTCGAGTTCTTCTCGGCGGTGCCGGGCGTGCGCGACAAGCTGGTGACGCTGAACCAGGTCGGCCTCGGCTACATTCATATCGGCCAGCAGGCGACGACGCTGTCGGGCGGCGAGGCGCAGCGCATCAAGCTCGCCAAGGAATTGTCGCGCAAGGCGACCGGCAAGACGCTCTACATCCTCGACGAGCCGACCACCGGCCTGCACTTCCACGACGTGGCCAAGTTGCTCGAAGTGCTGCACGAGCTGGTCGACCAGGGCAACACCGTGGTGGTCATCGAGCACAATCTCGAGGTGATCAAGACCGCCGACTGGGTGCTCGACCTCGGCCCCGAGGGCGGCGACGGCGGCGGCGAGCTTGTGGCATCAGGCACGCCCGAAGCGATCGTGCGCGAGAAGCGCAGCTATACCGGCCAGTTCCTGAAGGAGCTTCTTGAGCGGCGCCCCGGAGGCAAACGCGAAGCGGCCGAGTGATGGCAGGTAGCGGCCTGATCTCCATCGAAAGCCGCTTCGATACCGTCGCGGCCATAGCTGCCGGGATGCAGAAGGTTGTCGCGAGCGCTGCCGGAGTCGACCAATCATGAGACTGGCCCGCCCCGACGATCTCGCCGGCATAGTCGCGCTGACCACCGAAGCCTATGCGCCCTACACGGCCATCTTCGACGCGCCGCCGATCCCGGTCACCGAGGACCATGCGCCGCGCATCGAGCGCGGCGAGGTCTGGCTGCTGGAAGAAGGCTCAACGCTCGCCGGATTGATCGTGCTCGAGCGTCATGCGGACCACGCCATGATCTTCAGCATCGCCGTTTCGCCGGTCTTCCAGGGCAGGAAGCTCGGCATCAGATTGCTCGACTTCGCCGACAAGCAGGCCCGGTCATGGGGAGTGCCGGAAGTGCGGCTCTACACCAATTCGCGCATGGCGCGGAACATCGCGCTCTATGCGGCGTACGGCTATCGTGAAACGGGTCGCCGCGCCAATCCATACAGACCAGGATGGACATTGGTCGACATGGTGAAGCCCGTCGACCGGGCAGCCTGATCGCAGGTTCAAACGGAGGAAGAAGACGATGACTGCCCAAGGAACGATCCGCTCGGGCATGGGCGGCTGGACTTTCGAGCCGTGGGATACCTCCTTCTATCCGGAGAAGCTCGCCAAGGCCAAGCAGCTGCACTATGCCAGCCGCCAGGTGCCGAGCATCGAGGTCAACGGCACCTATTATTCCAGCTTCAAGGAACCGACTTTCGTCAAATGGGCCAACGACGCGCCGGATGGCTTCGTCTTCTCGCTCAAGGGCAACCGCTTCGTCACCAATCGCCGCGTGCTCGGCGAGGCCGGCGAATCGATGATGCGCTTCCTCGGCTCCGGCGTTGCCGCGCTCGGCGACAAGCTCGGCCCGATCCTGTGGCAATTCGCGCCGACCAAGAAATTCGACGCGGACGATTTCGAAGCGTTCCTGAAGCTTCTGCCCGAGAAACAGGACGGCGTGCCTTTGCGCCACGCACTGGAAGTGCGCCATGACAGCTTCATCGTGCCGGAGTTTCCAGCGCTCGCGCGCAAATACAACGCCGCGATCGTCTATGCCGACCACGCGAAGTATCCGGCGATCGCCGATGTCACCGGCGACTTCGTCTACGCCCGGCTGCAGACCGGCAGCGACGACAACCCCGACTGCTACACTTCGAAAGGTCTCGACGAATGGGCGGGCCGGGTGAAGACCTGGGCGCAGGGCAAGCAGCCCGCCGACCTGCCGCGCGCCGATCCCAAGACCGATGCGCCGGTCAAGCCGCGCGACGTGTTCGTCTACTTCATCACCGAAGGCAAGGTGCGCGCACCCTTCGGCGCCATGGCGCTGATGAAGCGGGTGACAGCCTAGAACTGCGGCCCCCCACAGCGACCGTTGTTCAAACGCCAGAGCTTTGTTCGGCGCGCGACGCTAATCGACCGTTGGCTTGTCGGAACCTGCCGGCCGTCTTGACCGTTCTGTCTCAGCCGCCGACTGCGGGAGACCGCTGCGAAGTCGCAACAGCTGCCGAAGGTCGGAACGGGAACGCACCCACCTCGGGAACGCTTGCCAAGTCCTGCAGCCTTGGAAAGGAGCGAGGAAAGATGATCGTCATCCTCGGTGCCTTGCTTACCATTGCAGGCATCGTGTACATGGCAGGCGCCACTCTGAGGCGCGGACGACTGAGTGATCCAGCACCTCGTCCGACGCCGAACCTGGCAACATCGGCCCCGACATTGGAGCCGCGGCGGCGCGGACTCGGTTTTCTCGGCCTGTCGCAGAATTGGCCAGGTTTGGTGATGATGGCGATCGGCCTTGTCCTACTATTGTCGGTAGTGGTCCTATAACGCAGGAATCCTAGCATCTTCGCGGCGATCGTAACGTAATCGATACTTCCTTGCTCCATTATGGACCTACGTCAGGTTGCAGAAGCCTGGCGCCGGCAAGGACGCGCATGCTGCTCGACTACAACTCACTGCTTCTGGCCGTCGGCTTCTCCGCCGCTTGCCTCAGCCTCACCCTGTTCGGAACCTGGATGGCCGCCCGTTCCGACAAGTTCCTTTTGACATGGGCAGTCAGCGTTCTGGTCGTGGTGTGCGAAGTCTTTGCCTACGACGCCTATATCAAGACGCCAGGAACGGCCCTTGGCGTGCTGACGCTGGCGGTGCTGCTGCTGGGTTTCTCGGTCATGCTGGGCGCTGCCCATCAGTTCAGGACCAGGCGCTCGCCCTTGCCGCTTATCGCGCTCGGTGTCGGCATTTCCTGTGCCCTGGCGCTGCCGCCCATGGCGCTGGGCTATGACGGCCTGGGCTTCATGCTGGAGAATGCCTTGGCCGCGCTGCTCCTGTTCGGCACGGCGTATGAATATTGGCGGGGCCGCGCGGAGGCGCCCGTCCATCTCATCGGCGTGTCGCTGCTCTATTCACTGACCGCGGCATCCTTCGTGCTGTGCGCGGCCGTGCTGGCGTGGGATGGCAAACTGGTTCTCGGTCACGCGCCGAGCAACTGGGCGGAGGACCTGAGCCTCGTCATCGTGATCGCCTCCATGACCGGTATCGGCGCGTTGTCGCTGGCGCTCAACCAGGGTCGGCTCGCCCGCCACCATCAGCGCGAGGCGCAAACCGATGCCTTGACCGGCCTGCTCAACCGCCGCGCTCTGTTCGACCTGCATGGCAAGACGCCGGTCAGCGCCTTCACCGCTGTGGTCGTGTTCGACCTCGACGGCTTCAAGGCGATCAACGACCAGTTCGGTCATGCCGCCGGCGACGAAGTGCTGAGGGCCTTTGCCGAAGTGCTTTGCGCCGATCTGCGCCCGAGCGACTCCGTCGCGCGCATGGGCGGCGAGGAATTTGCCATGGTGTTGAGGCGTATTTTACCCGAGGTGGCTGGGGCAACTGCCGAACGTGTCAGGGCCGCGTTCGCCGCACGCACGATTGAGACCGAAACCGGCCCGCTGTGCTGCACGGTCAGCGCTGGCTTCGCCTTCGGCAGCACGGACGGCATGAGCTTCGACAAAGTGCTCAGCGCCGCCGACAAGGCGCTCTACGCCGCCAAGCGCGCCGGCCGCAATCGCGTCCTGGACTTCCGCCTCGCCGGATGACCTTTTCGGGGCCTCCTGCTCACTCTCAGTGGTGAGCAATCACGTCGTTGAAGGCGTCAAGGTCGACATAAAAAACCTTGGTCATTTCGCCCAGCAGATCATCCTCGTCATAGCCTTGCGACATCAGGATGTTGATCGCGGTCATGATATCGACGCGCTCCGTGAGGCGCCGCTTCTGATAGTCCTCGACAAAACGTTCCATCGCCATCCCCTGGCAAAAGTCTTTTTTGGACGCATTGACCGACAATCACTGCGGGGAAAGCTAAGCGGACTTGCTTGCGTGGACCTTGCGGGCAGTGTCCTCGCCTTCCCCCTTCATTCGCGACTGGCACGGAAAGCGGCCGACTCACCAAGGCCAAGAAAGACTAGCATGGAGTATTGAGCGCGCCAGAGCCGTCGAACACTTCGTCATCCTTGGGCGCAGCGACGCGAAGCGGAGCGAAGACCCGAGGATCCATGCCGTTACTTGGAAGCGTTACTGATGGTGCAGAATTTGGAATGGCGCTGCGCAAAGAACCTATTCTGTAGCGCAGCACTCTTCGGCCAATTTCACGGAATGGACCCTTGGGTCTGCGCCGCGTCGCTTCGCTCCTTGCTTCGCCCAAGGATGACGACGACGCGAGTTACACCGTGAGGAACTTCCGCACGTCCGCCCTGTCGAGGTCTTCCGCCGGACCCGTATGCACGATCTGGCCGCGGTCCATGATGTTGACCTCGTCGGCTAGCTCGCGGCAGAAGTCGAGATATTGCTCGACCAGAAGCACCGCGATCCCCGCCTGGTCGCGCAGATAGCGGATGGCGCGGCCGATATCCTTGATGATCGACGGCTGGATGCCTTCGGTCGGCTCGTCGAGCACCAGGAGCTTCGGCCGCATCACCAGCGCCCGGCCGATGGCGAGCTGCTGCTGCTGTCCGCCGGAGAGATCGCCGCCGCGGCGGCCAAGCATCTGCTTCAGCACCGGAAACAGCTCGAAGACATGCGCCGGGATGTTGCGGTCCGCGCGCCGCAGCGGCGCGAAACCGGATTCCAGGTTCTCGCGCACCGTCAGCAGGGGAAAAACCTCCCTGCCCTGCGGCACGAATGCGATGCCCGACCGGGCGCGGTCATACGCCGCGCTCCGGTCGAGCGCCTTCCCCTCGAAGGCAACGCTTCCGCTCGTCAGCCGGTGGTGGCCGACGATCGATCTCATCAAACTGGTCTTGCCGACGCCATTGCGGCCGAGCACGCAAGTGATCTTGCCGGCGCCCGCCTTCAGCGAAACGCCGCGCAGCGCCTGGGCGGCGCCATAGTGAAGCGTTGCATTGGAGACTTCGAGCATGCTCAGCCCCTTCTCCAGCGCTTCAGAAAAGCGAAATCGAAACGGTAGAACGGAACCCGCCAGACCATGCTCAGCGCCCCAGATAGACTTCGACGACGCGCTCGTCCGCCGAAACGAAGTCGAGCGTGCCTTCCGAGAGCACCGAGCCCTCATGCAGGCAGGTGACCTTGACGCCGAGCTCGCGCACAAAATGCATGTCATGCTCGACGACCACCACCGAGTGGTCGCGCGCGATGTCCTTGAGCAGGCGCGCGGTCTCCTCGGTCTCGGCATCGGTCATGCCGGCGACCGGCTCGTCGACGAGCAGCAGCTTCGGGTCCTGCGCCAACAGCATGCCGATCTCCAGCCACTGCTTCTGGCCGTGGCTGAGATTGGCTGCGAGCTCGTCGCGCTTGTCGCCGAGACGGATGATGCCGAGTATGTCGTCGATGCGTCGCGCCTCGGCGGCGGAACGGCGATGGAACAGCGCCGGAAATATCGAACGCGGCCCCTTCAG